>CAYRDO010000311.1:0-3332 GCA_964422985.1 uncultured Rhodohalobacter sp.
TTTTCAAATATTGCTTGTTTTTCGTCATCTAACACATCGAGTGTTGTATTTAAAAAGATCACTGCATCGTAGTTTGCAAGATTTTCTTCTGAGAAGCTGTAGCTGTCTTCTGTCCATGTGACGCCGAATCCATTTTTTTCGCCCAGTTTTTTAACAGCCATTGCACCGGCTTCAATGGATGCGTGTCTCCACCCTTCAGTTTTTGTGAATAGCAGTACTTTATTTTCAGGTTCTGCATCTTCTTGTGCGAATGACACAGAGGATAATAAAAGCGTAATTAATGTTAGTAAAGTTATAAATCGAGCCATATTCCAATCATTTTTATGGTTAAGGATAATTGCTTTAAAACTGTAAGTTTTTTTACTGATGTGCCACTTTTTTTTGCAGCCATTCTATGGTGTCTACCTGATCGGGTTTCCACCAAATGGGCGGCGACTGCGCCTGCGATAATGGCTCTATAATAAACTCCCCTACTTGCTTACTGATATAGCTTGATGTAGCATACACTGACTGCAATCCATCACGATATTCATTTACCAAGTTTTCGAGAGTATTAAGATCTCCCTTCACCCAATACAGTAAAAACTTTTCTTTAGGATGTGATACGTTTTCTTCTATCAGAAAATCATTCAGCCAGGCCTGTTGAATCTCGAGAGCCTTATTGTAGGCATATCTATGAAAAAGAGATTCATCCGGTTTTTGATGCTGCGGATTCTTCATCCAAAACAGCTCCACATAATCGGTAAAACCACATTTTTCATCATTTAAATGAAATGGCGCTATCACAATAGCTACCGACCGGCATCCCGTTCCGCCATACCGAAAGACAGCTTCCGTCAAATCTTCCATCGTCGAACGATCGTTATTCTCAATGAGCGCAATGGAAAAATGAGCGGTTCTCATTAAGGTTGGCGTCTTATCATCGATTATTTTTAATGAATTTAGAGATGATTTGACCTTTCCTGCTGATGATTCTGAGCCGGCAAATAAAACGGCATCCATTTGATTTCCGGAAAACTCATCCAGATTCAAACTCCATTGATTCTTGTTGAGCAGGTCGAACTCAACAAATTTATTGATGAGTGTCGGGAGCAGGTAAGGATCTTTTTTTGATATTTTTCCGTGATAATCTCCCCCGGTCAAAACTACAGCCAACAAATCCTGAAGTCCAACCAATGGCAAATTCCCTGCATGCAGGCATAAAACCTTTTTTTGATTAAGCGAATTGTTTTCCAAGCCAGATTTATCGGCCCAAATAATCAGTTTCTTTTTTTGGAGGCTTGATTTTAGAACCAAAATCTGATGTTTGATATCTTCAAAACTAAACAGACCTTCATCCACTGTTTGGTCGATTGCATGTTTCAAGTCAGAGTTATCCGGCTGAAGCCATTCTCCAATAGCTTTGGAAACCTTTTCGATATGTGATTCCAGTTCAACCATAGTCAATCAAAAAATTACATCCTCTCAGGTCTTCGGGATTCCACCGACCTAATACTTTAAACCGGCCGGTATCATCCATCACTCCTTTGTCATCGGTTAGAATAAAGGGACACGAGTAGATATTCGCCAAATCAATCATTCCAATTTTTCCCTCCTCTCCCACTTCACAAATTCGGGAAGGATTTTTGGGATCACGGATTGAAACCTGAACCCAATGTGGCGATTGGAACCATTCGCCTCCAATAGCATACATCTGACTCAAAAGCTCACACATCCCATATTCAGAGTGGATCAATTCCAAAGAAACTCCAAACCCTTCAGCAAGTTCCTTACGCAGTTCAGGTTTTGTCATTTCCCTCCGATGAGTTTTCATCCCCCCTGTTTCCAAAACCTCTAAATGTTGATTCGCAGGTGTAAATTTTCCCGAATCAACCACATCCATCAAGCCAAAAGCAGCTCCAAAAAGTAGAATTGTTTTATCACTCATTGGAAATTGAGAATCCAGATTTTGTAAATCTGTTAGAGATATAAATTGGCTATCACCGGAGGGATCACTTTTAATGAGATGGTTGGCCATCCATATTAAAGAGGAGTGTGGGTTTTGTTCGTATCCCGGCAAATGAAATAGAATGATGTACTTATCAAACGGAAAGTACTTTTGAAACTCGTCGAGAATTGCTGTTTCATACAGTTTTCGACTCAAAACAGAATGAACACTTCTGTTCATGTCAGACGTGCCGCTGCTCTTGAAAGTCAGATCAGGTTCTCTTTCTGATTCAATAGTCACTCTTCCATCCTTAAATCCGCGAATAGGTAAGAGTGGAATATCTTTTGGGGCCGGCTTATCTGTTGGTTTTAATCCAAAAGGCTCAATAAACCGTTTGAATATTTGGTTGAATTCAGCCTGAAATCGAAAAGTCTTTGAGCATCTCTCCTCAAATGATATGGAAGAATCGAAAATAAAATCGATCGCTGTTTCTGGATTTTTCATATCAGGTGAGAACCTCATTAAACACAGCAGTGGTGAGATCGGTTAAAAGATCTCCCTAATTTCTACGCAAGCCTTTGTGACCAATGTCTTTACGGTAATATCGATTTTCAAATTGAACATGGTTGATATTCGCGTATGTTTTATCGATGGCTTGCTGGAGAGAATTTCCACTTCCTACAACGTTTAAAACCCGACCACCATTGGTGACCAATTTTCCATCTTTCTTGGTGGTTCCGGCGTGAAAAACAAGGACGTCATCATCAACATCATCAATACCGGTGATCTCTTTTCCTTTCTCATACTCAACCGGGTAGCCGTCACTACTGAGAACCACGCAACAATAGTGGTTGTTATTGATATGAATTGATTTCTCATCCAATCTCTGTTGAGTTGTCGCCAGAAAGAGATCCAACAGATCGTTTTCGAGCGGCGGTAAGATAACCTGGCATTCAGGATCGCCGAAGCGGCAGTTATATTCCACAACTTTAGGGCCGTCTTCAGTAATCATCAATCCTAAATAAAGAATTCCGGAGTATGCCGATTCCTCGATCTGCATTCCGGCGATAGTGGGGTTTATAATTTTTTCACGAACCTCCTCAAGAATCTCATCCGTAAGCACCGGGGCGGGACAATACGCTCCCATCCCGCCGGTGTTCAGTCCGGTATCGCCTTCGCCAATTCGCTTGTGATCTTGTGCATTATGAATCACGTGAGAGGTGTGACCATCGGAAATCACAAAAACGGAGGCTTCCTCCCCTTCCATGAACTCCTCAACAACCAAACGATCGGCCGCTTCAGATAAAGATTGATCATGCTTCAATTTATTGAGGCGCTTCATGGCTTCCTCTTCACTATCACAAATAAAGACGCCTTTTCCACCGGCAAGGCCATCCGCTTTTAA
>CAYRDO010000312.1:0-3323 GCA_964422985.1 uncultured Rhodohalobacter sp.
TTGATTTTGAATGGGGTTCCCTGCCAGGTCAAAATTGATTCGTTTGTATGTGCCCTCGCTCTCTGTTTTGATGTACTCGAAACGAAATCCGGGCGTGACTGAAAAGTTATCTTTCAGGTAAAAAATGTTCTCCCCAAAAACCGCCACGTTTCGATTTGGAAACGTAAAATCGGATTGATTTGGGTAGTTCGGAAATGTCTCATCCGCCAAAGAAAAGTTAGCATTCGCTCCTGCTGTTCCCGGCCCCTGAACGGAGGTATTGTTGGATTGATAATACTTTGATCCGATAAGGAAAACAGCATTTCTGTCACCTAACTTGTAGCGCTGGAGAAACCGGGCTTCAGCCCCCCAGTTGTTGAAATTTCCAAGAATCAGGTCACGAGGTGCATCTACATCATCTTCCTGGGAAACACGATTTGTTCGAAATCCAACCGATTTTCGGGACGCATCCAATCCGAACGCCGTTACACTTAATCTGGATTGATAAGAAAACCTGTGGTCTAATTTCACAGATGCCAGTTTCCAGTCCACTTCAAACCAATTCCGTGTCCGGTTGCTGAAGGTTGGATCCTCATAGAACTGGGCATCCGTCAAGCCGCCCGGTTGTTGGGCGAGGTAATAGAGATACGTAAAGTCGAAACTGAGAGTGGTTTTTTCGGCCAGTTCAACATCGGTGTAGAGATACAAATTGTTCGATTCAAAGTCGGAATTCGGTCTGAATCCCTGGCCATCTTTATAATTGAAATATCCGTAATAGCCTACCTTTCCAACGGTTCCGCCAAGGCTATTGAAACTCGTGAGCATACTGTTTGATCCGACCGATTGCCTGGATCGCCATTCAATATTTTTTGCAGGATCGGGTTTCTTCATCTGGAAATTGATCAGCCCGCCAAATTGTGTACCATATTGTAAAGATGCCGCTCCACGAATGACCTGGATCTCCTGCAAAGCCTCAGCCGGAGGGGTGTAATAACTCTCGGGGTAGCCCAGAACATCGGCACTGATATCATATCCATTCTGTCGAATATTGAAGTTCGATGATCGATTTGGATCAAGCCCCCTCCCGCCAACATTCAGCTGCAAACCGGCGTCATTCGACTCATAAATATTGAGACCGGATATTTGCGAATAGATCTGACGTGCATTATTGGCAGCCGTATTCCCGACTACCTGGTTGACGGATATCACCTCGGTTTTTTTGCCGGCGAATATCGACGTCCCCTCCACTTCACGTAATCGTTTAATCGCGAAAATCTGGTCTCGTTGATCGATAACCGCCACTTCCGACATCTCCCGCGCCAGCTTATCAAGCTCAATATCCAGAGTGATATCTTCGCCAGCCACTTCGATCGTTCTGTTCAGAATTTCGTACCCTAGCAAGAAGAAGTAGAGATTGTAACCTCCATTCGGGAGGTCTTCAATGATGAATTCTCCATCGCTATTAGACTGGTATGATTTTCCTGCGGCATTATCGTAGATATCCACTCCGGCTAACGGTTCGCCGGAATCCTGGTCCGTGATGGTTCCCGAGATTGAATGCTGAGAAAAAACAATCATAGGATAGAGAAATAGAATAATGAAAAGGCTACAGTCCTTTAATCTCGTCATCAAATGGAAGTATCCAGGTTCGGTGTTTCAGTGATGGTTCGATTTCTGTAAGGTCTACACTTGGGTCCACATACGGGCGACTTCTTCGGCCATTCAGCGCAACGTAACTCTCTACATAAATTTCAGGATCATCGATCCCCTTTTGCTGATAATGATCTTCAAGATGATGTGCATACTCCAGGATAAAATCGGGTTGTGTGGCCATCTGCTTTTCCTGGAATCGCGTGAGGAATTCCGTGTTATCAACATAGAAACTTTGATCCGATTCAGAATCCACAACTTTAAAATTGGCATACCCGGCTTTCTCCATGAGCATCACCCGCCATGAAAATCGATACCCCTCTTCGGTCCAAAACAGCTCGCCGGGATAGAGTATATATCGGAATGGAATCAACAACTGGGCGACAAAAAACAGTGAGAGTAAACCGATGGTCGCTTTTCTTGTTACCGTGCTGGAAAGCAGATAAGATTTCGCATTATCAAACCGTTCTTTCTGAATTTTGAAGAACCTTGAGATCCAATCGAGAATGGTGTTGTGAAGTTTCGGTTCAAAAAAGATCAGTGCACTTACAATCATGATGTACGGAAACATTCCAATCGGAAAGAGAACTCTCGTCAGAACATGAAAAATCACGACGAGAGCGAACGCAAACAGGCGAGTTCGTTTCATCAACAACAAAAAAGGAATCGTTAAATCGTAGAGAGCTCCACCCCAAGAAAACGCGTAGTGAGCCCATGTTTGCTGGAGAAGATCGCCCAAAACCGGTAAAGAATAGTTTGCCGGCAGCCAGATTTGAAGGGGCATTGCACGAAACAGCCAATCGGAATTCAGTTTTGCCAAACCTGCATAGAAATAGACAATTCCCAAGAGCAGTTTGATGGAATCAATCGTCCATGCGGGTACTTTTTGAGCCCGAATTGACTCGTTCTTCCAGGCATCAACCGAGTAATAGGCATGAGCTGGAAGAAAAATCATCAGAAAACTAAGAATACTAATGAAGTAGTAGTGATTGAGGTAGGTAGTTTTGTCCATCAGTTCGATGTAGGTAAAACTGAGGAAGAAAACGATGATAGCCGCCCGGTATTTATACCCGATGGAAACGAATATGGCTGAAAAGCCGCAGATTATGAAAATCAGATAGGTCCATTCACCAATCGGCTGAACCCATTCAAAGCCATAGTATGAGAAAAAATAATCCGGTTCGATGTACAGTTTATAAATCCAACCATTTGCGGCAAACCGGATGATGCTGATGAGCATTAAAATCCCGAAAAAAATACGAAAGACAGCCAGTGGCGCCGCATTAGCTGTCTTTTTAAAATACTCTTGAAGGGTGGAATCTGTGCTCACAACTTAATCACCGTCGGCGTCTACATAATCCACATTGATGTTTAGCGCCTGAAGCATATCCACTTTCAGGTACACTACATTTTTTTGGAGTTCATCATACGTAGCCAACATTTCTGAATTGTCGGTTTCTATTTGAGCTACAAAATCTGAATTCAGATTCTCTGCCTGATTTCTTGCAGTTTCAAACTGGTTGTTGATTAACTCTGTCAGGTCCGCGCCACCTTTCATCTTGTTGAGATAATCGAGGTAGGAAGCTAGGCTTTCTCCAGTTTGTTGCGAACCAAAATGTTTTCCGTTGAAAAAGTTTTGAGCTGCATCCAATGCTTCAATCAATAATTCTTTTGAAAAACCGTCACTGTAATAC
>CAYRDO010000313.1:0-3306 GCA_964422985.1 uncultured Rhodohalobacter sp.
GCTTCAAGCGGTGACGATTTTCGTCGACCGGCCCGTTTCAACTCATCGAGGCAGAGATTGTTTGCAACACGATAGATCCACGAGGAAAATTTTCCCGGCTCATCCAGTGTATCTACTTTTTGATACACTTTGATGAACGTCTTTTGGGTGATTTCGCTGGCTTCATCCACATCCGCAAAAAACCGGAATGCGAACCTGTGGATGCGCGATTGCCAGCGCTCCATCAGCACCGTAAATGCCTGCTGATCACCCCTCTGTATCTGTTCGACCAATGCCGAATCGTCCATGTGTTCCAAATTTTCGAAGCCTCGTGTTGTGGGTTTCAGAGGTAAGACGAACGAGGCATGGAAATAGTTTTAAAAAAGTACAACGGGCAGCTTGCCCGTTCTTTCAACGTGGATAGAAAGGAGAATATGCCTTGAACATCAGAGATGATTTCTCAAAAATTTCTTCAACTGCACAATGTCTTTCCCAGCCGGACAAGCTGTCCGGCGTACAAGTTCGCCGAACTTACAAGCCCCACCTTGCTATTCTCGCTTGATTTCTTAGATTAAAAAAAACATTTATTCACAGGAGCAAGTGTGCAACTCAACAAAACTCATAGTATCAATCAGAAAGATTTCAGACTCCTGTATGGTTTACTGTTTATTTCAGCTACTCTGATTCTTACCGCTTGCGATCAAACATTCGAACCTCTCCAGGAAAACAACCGATATAATTTTAACATCTCGGGCTATCTGGATGCATCTGCTGACACGCAATGGGTACGTGTTGGAACGGTTCGTGAGAGTATTGACGAACCGCCAAATCCTGAAGGAATTCAAGTCACACTGGAAGATTTACAAACCGGTGAAAGCGTTGTAATGCACGACTCGGTTTTCACTTCCCGAAATGTTCTCAATTACTGGAGTACGATGGATATTGAAAATGAAAAAACATACCGCATTACAGTAGAAGGTGCCGATGGAAAAGAAAGCCAGGTTTCTGTCACAACTCCTGAAAAATTGCCTTTCCCATATGTAGTTACCGAGGGGCCTCCGGCCGGTGCTTATATCATTATCGATGAGGCAGTTGAAAATATTGCCGATGTCCAGTCTGTCTGGTTTGTCATTTTAAATCCTGGAACTGAAAACCGAAAAAGAATTTACAGATTCCCGATTCGGAGCACGCTCAGGCACACCACTGCATACCATGGCGGTTATGCTACATACTCAAATTGGGAGGAGCAAGAAAAGCAGATTGAGCAAAGCGTTGGAGCAGCAAAGATTGAGATAGCTTCCAGACAATTCTTTGTGGCTACCGGTGGACCTGAATGGGATAATAATTTCACTACCGTAGATGATCTTACTTATTTTCTTGATGGAACAGCGTCGAATGTCGAAAGTGGATTGGGGTATGCCGTTGGAATTAGTTCCGCTTGGTTTCCGCAATCAGATTGCATGGCGCCTGATGGATCCAAACATGTTCCTTGTGAACAGATTGATCCTATTTGGTGAGTTGGTTCGGCTGTCGAGTCCACCTCAGCTGCCGAATTTCTTTGCCACGATCCTGAAATTCGGCAGGTGAAAAAGGCAATCGGCATAAAGTACAACGGGCAGCCTGCCCGTTCCCTCAAAGTGGACAGAGAAAATATGTACTTCACATTAGAGATGGTTTCAGAAAAATTTCTCCACCCTCCTCAATAACTTACACAGCCGGAGAAGCTCTCCGGCGTACTGATCTATTCATCCCTGACCGCATCCGCGGGTTCAACGGAGGCAGCGCGGGCAGCGGGATACCAGCTTGCGAGAAGACAGAGAAGCATCGTACCAATTAACACAATCACAATATCTGAGATTTGAATGGCTACGGGGTAGGCATCGATTATAAACGACGAGGAGAGTTTTACTAAGCCATATTCCTGTTGGGCATATGTGAGCGAAATTCCGATGAATCCGCCAATCACACAACCAATTAATCCGATTTGTAATCCCTGGCTCTGGAAAATTTTCTTGATCTTTTTGGGAGTCATCCCCATCGAAATCAATACGCCAATGTCTCGCTTTTTCTGGATCACAATCATCGTCAGCGAGCCCACAATATTCAGAACGGCTACCAGCACGATGATCATCAAAATAAAGTAGGAGCCCCATTTTTCGAGGTACATCACATCATAAAGAGGTTTTTGAAGATCGTACCAGGTTTCAATCATGTACTCGTCTCCAATGATTCCCTGGAGATCCGCTTTCACATCTTCCGCCAAATCTGTATCGGTCAGTTGCACATCAAACCCGCTGATCTCATTTCGCATATTGAACAATCGCTGCGCCGCTTCCAAGCTTACGTACACAACATCCCCCGCCACAATTTGATGCGTATCATAGCTGTTTCGAACTTCAAATCGACTGACCCGAGGCGATGAAAATTGGGTCAACGCCCGACGCATTCCCGACGGACTCAGCATAGCAATTTCATCTCCCGGTTCAAGCCGATATCGGTTCACCAGAGATTCACTGACAATGGTCCCCGGTCTTCCATCTCGCACTGAAATATCGTACTCGGTATTCTCCCGGCTTTGCTCCAGTTCATGAAAAAGGTCGTCGTTCTCCTCATCTACGCCGCGAACATTGATTACCTCATTTTGTCCGTTTTGAAACGCCAGCATCACTTTGCCTTCCACATAGGGTGACACGCTCACAACCTCTTCATGCTCTCGAATTTGATCCATCATCTGCTGATCAAAAAGCATGGTTGATTCCTCCACTCTCTCAATTCGAATATCCGGATCGAAGGAGAGCAGGTAACCGCGAATCACATCAAAAAAACCGTTAAACACCGATAGAATCACAATGAGCAGTGCCGTACCGATGGTGATCCCGCCAATACTGATACCCGTCAAAATGGAAATCAGCGAAATGTGCTTCTTCGAAAACAGGTATCGCCGCGATATAAACTGGATAATATTCATTCTCTGCACTTGTATTTTAGCTGATCATGTGGTTCTTTTTGATAGAATCAGCTTTTTTAAAATCAGCAACTTCATTGTCTACCAGGAACTCTAAACCGTGAGTGAATCTTGACTTTAAAAATCGAAGAAATACGAGCAATATCCAACGGCGAACATGGCGATTTGTTTTCAGTGCTGGGACTTCACACTGAAACCATCAAAGATAAAGAGAAATTGGTGATTCGCAGTTTTCGCCCCGATGCCAAATCGATCATCGTAATTCCGGACTCCGGTAAAGAAGTGGAATTATCACGCGTTTCGGATGAGGGACTTTTTGAACACGTATTTTCCCGCCGTAAAAATCGATTTTCCTACAAGCT
>CAYRDO010000314.1:0-3292 GCA_964422985.1 uncultured Rhodohalobacter sp.
GTGGAGGAAGAAGGTTGTAAGGCTTATCAGGAGTGTTAGACATGTCGATGATTTCGATATAAACATATAACGTGTCGAAATATATCTATTTCATCGACACAAATGAAATATGTGTTTATGATATCGACACATTCTTCATTCATTTTGAATGATTCATCGATAAGTAGAGCTTCAAGACGAGCATTCCAAAGCAGATCTTTTGAAAGAGTAAATGAGTAATAGTCCCCTCTTGAGAGGGGATTTAGGGGTGTGTAAAATTTCCGCATTCCTAAGTTATTCTGGTGATTTAACCGCAAGGGAAGCGAAGAATCGCAAAGAAATAATCTGACTACTTACCGATAATTTAGCACATTCGTCACTCGGGATGAGTGTTCTGTTTATAGCCCGGTGCAAAAAACGTAGTAAATGAGATCCGGGGCTAGTAAAAATCAACTACCTCATTCAATTTTGTATATTCGATGAAATATCATATCAAATTTAAAATCAACAAGCCATGACCAAATTTAGAATTTTAGTTCTGCTTCCAATCGTGTTGATCATCAATCTGTGTACATCAAAATCGGCAGCTGCCCAGGATGGTTCAGCTGTTTCGGATGATACGCTGCTTGAACTTTACGACGGGGCTCGCGTTACCGATGTTGTGGATGGGTTGGTAACGGTGGGCTATATGGATGTTGGTGTGATGGATCCCGAAATTGCCCCGTTATGGCGCGACGTGAAAGAGATGAGCCATCGAATTGCCGGTATTGCGGTCACTGTTCGCTACGGCCCCACAAACCGCCCCATGAATCCCGGAGTAGATCTGACACAACCTGAAAATTACGATGAATACCGGGAATGGCGCGGGAATTGGTATTCTGAAATTTCGCCGGAACCTTTTATGGATCAAATAAAAGAGGGCTCCGTAATTGTGATTGACAATGAAGATGATAATGACACCGGCTCAGTCGGATCGTTTAATATTATGACTTGGCAGGATGCAGGGGCGGTTGGCGTTGTCTCCGCGGGCGGAATCCGGGATATCGATGAGATCATCCTTCAACAAAATCCGGTTTATACCAATTATTACGACCGCGGACGAGGAGAGCGTATCGGACGTAATGAAATTATCGATGTTCAGCGTCCTGTAGTTGTGGGTGGCGTGCTTATTCATCCCGGGGATGTGGTCGTAGCCGATTCAGACGGCGTAGTAGTTGTACCGAGGAGAGTGGCCGTTCGGGTGGGGCAGATTGCCTACCAGGAATTGGTGGCCGATATGGCGAATCGAAGGGCGATTTATGAAGAGCGTGGGCTTGAACTGGATGATACAGTTAGAGAACGCGAAGAACCCGAAGATTTTTTTAAACGATTGGGATTGCCGGTCGACCCGAATAATCCTTCCGATGAGCCCTGAGGTGTTCTAGCCTTTCAGGTTTTGCATCTAATAGCAGAACTATTGGAACGAGTAAATGAGTTAAAGTCCCCTCTCGAGAGGGGATGTAGGGATGTGTAAAATTCAGTATTCCTGAGTTAACCTAGCGTTTTTAACCACATAGGACGCGAAGAATCGCAAAGAAAGAGGGTTAAGATCGTGCCGATTTCTTACTTGTTATCCCACTCCGGAGGAGTGATCTGTTTGTAGCCCCGGGTGTAATGAGCGCAGCGAAAGAAACCCGGTGTAAAGAGATTAAAAATTAGAACCCCGAGGCAATGACATTTAAAGGTACAGAACCGTAAGGGATTCTAATGACATGTTGCAATGATCTACAGGATTATCAGAGATGAATCTGAGCTTCTGGTTGTGTGTTCCAAAGGAAATCTTTGGAACGAGTTAAGAACCTCTGGATCGAGCATAATCGGGATGTAAACATCATTCGTCATTCAGGCAAAATTCTTTCTATATTTATGGGCTAATAGAAGATTCATTCGTACATGACAAACCTTTCTACAGACAGCCTTTCTAAAAGCTTTGGCGTCAATACTTTATTCGAAAACATCACCTTTGGAATTTCGGACGGGGATAAAACCGCTCTCGTTGCGCCCAACGGAACAGGAAAATCTACCCTGCTGAAAATTCTTGCGGGGAAAGAAACGGCGGACTCCGGCGAGGTGATGATCCGAAATGGGGTTCGGGTTGGCTTTTTAGCCCAAGAGCCGGATTTGGATGACTCAAAAACCATTAGGGAGTACATCGCTCAGGGTGATTCGGAGCTTGTAAACATTATTCAGGAATATGAGCGGGCAACCCGCGCCCAGGCGGAAGACTTTAACCCTGAAACGCAAAAAGCATTCGAAAAAGCCGCCGCCGCAATGGAAGCTGCAGATGCCTGGGATTATGAGCAGCGAATGGAGCAGATTCTCAATATCCTGAATATCAATGATCTGGATCAGTCTATTTCTACGTTATCGGGTGGAGAACGCAAAAGAGTGGCATTGGCCTTTGTGTTGATCGACAATCCCGATCTTCTAATCCTGGATGAGCCGACCAACCACCTGGATTTGGATATGATCGAATGGCTGGAAGATTATTTGATTCAGGCGAAAGTTACGCTGTTAATGGTCACCCACGACCGTTATTTCCTGGATCGGGTGTGTGATCATATTCTTGAAATTGACCGTGGCAAACTCTACCACCATCAGGGAAATTACGAGTATTACCTGGAAAAACGTGCGGAAAGAGAAGCCATTCGGCAAAGGGAGATGCACAAAGCGGAGCAGCTTTTCAAACAGGAGTTGGAGTGGATGCGGCGTGGTCCTAAAGCGAGAACATCGAAATCCAAATCCCGGATTCAGTCTTTTCATGATGTAAAAGACAAAGTGAAAAACCAGGAGCAAGAGTCTGAAATGCAACTGGAAGCCGGCATGGAGCGAATGGGCAAAAAGATCCTGGAGCTCGAGAACATCTCCAAGAGGTTTGATGATACTGTGATTCTGGACAATTTTAGTTACTCGTTCAAGCGGGGAGAACGGATCGGAATTATCGGAAAAAATGGGGTAGGGAAGAGTACTTTTTTGAAAATTCTGACCGGTGAGATTGAAGCCGATTCGGGAGATGTGGATACCGGGGAAACGATCGTGTTCGGACACTTTCAACAGAAGGGAATTGAAGTTGACGAGCAGATGCGCGTCATCGATGTGCTGAAAGAGATTGCTTCGGTTATTGAACTTTCTGATGGAAGTCGGATTTCCGCTTCGCAGTTTTTGGAGCACTTTCTTTTTACTCCAGAGATGCAATATACACCGGTAGAAAAACTGAGTGGCGGTGAAAAACGACGGCTTGGGCTGATGATGACCCTCATCAAAAATCCCAATT
>CAYRDO010000315.1:0-3287 GCA_964422985.1 uncultured Rhodohalobacter sp.
AGGGAAGCTTGCGAGGCAGGGCTTGCACCAGGTTTCCCAAAAGTCAATGAGTACTACTTTACCCTCAAACTCAGAAAGATCGACACTGTTTCCCTCCAGGTCGGTAAACGCAGCCTGTTCCACATGTTCAGCCTTTCCTGCTGATTCTTTGGAAGTGGATGCAGCAGACTCTTTTTTCTCCTCACTCCCGCAGGCAACGATAAATACAAACGCCAACAAATATATAATACTTTGTTTCATAATGATCGGTTTATTAAGCTTTTGACAGTTCAACATTGGACAGTAATCATTTATTTTCTTTAGAGGCTAAAGGTATCATTTTTTAACAATGCAGGCGTAATTTTAATTTATGATTATAGCTTTGTCTTTTTGTAACTTTTGGGCCTCTCAAAATCAGGCTAACAAGGAGTCAACCAGATGAAATATGATTTCATCATCGTAGGTGCCGGCATTGTCGGTCTTTCTACCGCATACAAACTTTCACAAAAGTATCCTCATCTCAAAATTCTCGTTCTTGATAAGGAGGATCACGTCGCCGCCCATCAAACCGGGCATAACTCAGGTGTTATTCACTCCGGTATCTACTACAAACCCAACAGCTATCGGGCCAAAAATTGCGTGAACGGCCGTCATCAATTGGTAGATTTCTGCGAGCAGCACGAGGTTGCCTATGAAATATGTGGAAAGGTGATTGTGGCCACCGACAAAGAGGACATCTCCCGCCTTGAAAAAATATATGAGACCGGGCAGGTTAACCAGATTGAAGGAATAGAACTGATTGGTGAAGAAAGGCTTAAAGAGATTGAACCGCATGCTGCAGGTGTGAAGGCTATTCACGTACCCTGTTCCGGTATTGTAGATTTTGTCGGCGTTTGCAAGAAACAGAAGGAATTGATCGAACAGAAGGGCAATGAAGTAAAATTCAACCAGGAAGTTCAAAATATTCGCCACTTCAACGGGAGCCTGGTTGCGGAAACCAATTCTGGTCATTTTGAAGCCTCTTGGCTGATTAACTGCGCCGGACTCTACAGCGATCATGTTGCAGAATCAGCCGGTGTTCGTCCCGATATACAGATAGTGCCATTCCGCGGTGAATACTACGAATTGAAACCCGAAGCCGAGAACCTGGTAAACGGCTTGATCTACCCGATGCCCAATCCGGCCTTCCCGTTTCTGGGTGTTCATTTTACCAAAATGGTGCTCGGGGGTGTTGAATGCGGGCCCAATGCTGTTTTTGCCTTTAAGCGCGAAGGTTATGACAAACTCTCTTTTAATCTTAACGAGACAATTGAAACCATCAATTTCCCGGGGTTCTGGAATCTGGCCAAAAAACACTGGCGGATGGGGCTTGATGAATACTATCGATCCTTTTCAAAAAAGGCTTTCGTCGAGGACCTGAAAAAACTGGTACCTGCTATTCGTAAAAAGGACCTGCAACCTTCTCCCTCCGGAGTCCGCGCCATGGCACTTAATCCCAAAGGAGAAATACTGGATGATTTCCACTTCAAAACCACAGCTAATGAGATCCACGTGCTAAACGCCCCCAGCCCGGCCGCTACTGCCGGAGTGGCTATCGGGGATGAGATAGTAAAACGGGCTGAGAAAAACTTTGATTTATAAATCTTGCATCCAGGTTCGAGATCTTAACATCAGTCTCCTCAGTTTTCTTTTTAAAGTGTCACTTGCATCTGCACGGTTAGCAAGTTACCAAGGTCGGGATTAAACTGGTCGTCACGGAGTTCATAATTTATTGAGAGACGAGTATTTCCGATAAAGTAGTAATTAACACCAATGTTGAATGCTGTCAGGGAATTGTCTTCCAGGGAGGTATCCGGTTCATAATATTCATACCGTGCAATCGCTTCCAGGTCTTCATTGAACTGATAGCCTCCAAGCAGGTAACCGCCGTTCATCTTCAAGCTACCGCCGCCGGGTTGATCATCCTTTCGCACGATGTATTCGCCCCTCACAAAAACCGGATTTCTCTCGAAGCTAACATCTATCCCTGCCCGTTTACGGGATTCATTATCATCTGAAAACGGATCGGTTTGGTAACGTCCCAAGTGTCCTGAAATCCCCACCTCAATATTATCTACCGGGGCAAAGCCTATTCGTCCCATCACATCTTTGGGTTCTATCTGAGTGGTTTGATTAGCTCCTGCACCATTTACTACGGCTATGGCATAATTGAACACGTAATTTTTACCACTGACACGAAGCCCAACATCCCGGAACATTGTAAAGGTGTTGAATTGCCGGATGGCAGTAGAACGCTCTATAGCTGGATTTAGAAAAATCGGCTCCGGGCCTTCCAGGCCAAAAGGAAGCAAAAACTGGCCGGTTCGCAACTGAAGGAGATGATGAATATCAAAATCAATAAATGCATTTACCAGGCGGGGCGTGTTATTCGGAGGTTCGGCGTATCCGCCAATGAGATTTATTTTTATACGATCGGTAATGGAACCGGTAACCCCAACGCGAGCCCGGTGGATGGAAAAGCGAGTCGGAGAATCAGGTGTTTGGTCAGCGATAAATTGTTGCTGTAGAAATCCCGCGAACTTCAGCGAGTGCAAGGAAACTTTCGATTCCGATGCAGACTGTTGGGCATTGGCGGTGTGACATACAATAACAAACAGAATAAGCAATAGAGGAAAGCCCGCCCTTGAAATCTTAGATCTTTGAGATAGCATAGTATAACTTCATTTTTCAGTTGAAATATTTTAAAAAGGTATGGTTTCTGCTGCCGGATGATTCCTCTATTTTCAGGAATGCGTAATACAAGAAAAAACTCCTCGTCTTTTAAAAAATCATATATGAACGCGAGGAATCACAAAAAAGAAAAACTGAAAATATGGAAATAGAAGCAAATATAAATTTATGACGTCACCTACTTGTTATTTAATTATATTGCTGGTATAATCTACGCATAAAATTCTTCTCACAAATCATGTTTAGGGATGTTGGGATCATCTCTTTACAACTAAGGATCAAATAAATTTCATAAATGGCACAGGAAACAGTTACACACGAACAGGCTACCACCACTTCCTCGTCTTGGCAGTCTTCTTATAGTAATTTGGTAGAAAAGCTTAATACGGGATGGCATGAACGCGGCCTGCAAATTTTTATGGCTATTGTATTAGCTCACTGGGCAGAACATCTTGCACAGGCGTATCAGGTTTATGTGTTAGGTTGGCCAATACCGGAATCATTAGGTGCTTTAGGACTTTATTTCCCGACGTTGGTGTCTTCTGAGATTTTACATTACGGATACGCAATTGTCATGC
>CAYRDO010000316.1:0-3286 GCA_964422985.1 uncultured Rhodohalobacter sp.
TCCTCCCGGTCCAGACACCACCGTCAACGCCGATAGGTTGGCCGCCGATCTTTCGCAGAAGTTTGGATATACTCAGGAGACGATGCAAAGTATTTTCTTGCGCTTTTTCTCAGGACTGGAGCACCTCCTTGGCGCGGAGGAAGTTAGACATCTACGCTCGGAACTCCCCGAGGATCTCAGCCGATTCATTACACAGGTACACACTGTCGCCTAAGGCAACGCAAGAGAGACTTAGTTTTTTGACAATGAATGTGAAATCAAGGCCCGGTATTTGAATCCCAATTATTGGTTGAATAACGGACGCTTTGAAGGCTTTACCCGATATCAACAAACCATACAGGAACAGGCAGGATATGTCCGCCCCGATTCTTCAGGAGGATACCTCGGCAGCCCGGCAAAATACTACCAACGATTTCGCTATTCCAGCAATCATCTTTCACTAAATCTCACTCAAGACAAAGATCCCGGCGAAACACTAACCGGCCCCACTGATTTCGATTACACATCGTGGCACATCGGGGTGAATGATATCGGAAATCTGCAAGATCTGGTCATTGGAGATTACAGCATCTCATTTGGCCAGGGATTGTTGCTTTGGAGTGGCGGCGCTTTTGGAAAAGGCCGGGATGTAACAAATGGCGTTTCCAAAAATGAGCGTGGTATTCGAGCGTTTACCTCAGCTCAGGAGGCCACGGGATTTCGCGGAATAGCAGCTACCTATGGAGAAGATATTCAGGTGACCGGTTTTTATTCCAACCGGAATCGTACTGCAAGTGTTGAGGGACCAAACCTGGTGAATTTTCCAACTCAAACCGGATATCACAGAACAGCAAATGAGTTAGCTAGAAGAAATAATCTCGGGCAGGAAACTTTCGGAGGACGCGTTCGTGCGAGAATTCCAATCGGCTTTTTTGGAGTTTCAGCTTATCACAATCGATTTGATCAGGCTGTTGAAGCGGGAAATCAACCCTACCAGGTTTTCGATTTCTCCGGCAAAGAGCTTTCTGGATATTCTGCAGATTATCGGTTTTTGATTCAAGATGTAATTCTGTTCGGCGAATTTGCTTATACAAACAATGGTGGATACGGATTAATCTCAGGTGCTGATTTTGAGGTTGGTGATCGAACAAATTTAGCCCTCTCCTATCGATATTATGACAAAAAACTACAGTCCATTTTCGGCGCTGGGTTTGGAGAGCAATCGGGCACGCCGGGAAATGAAGAGGGATTTTACATTGGAGTAGAACATGAATTGACGGATCAAATTCATCTCAGCGGTTATTTTGATCAATTTCGATTTCCCGGTCCGAGGTTTTTGCAAAGTCAACCAACCTCCGGATATGATTGGCTTGGAATGGTTGAGTTTGAACCTAATCCAGATCTAAGCATGTATCTGCTTTTTCGATCCAAGACCCGAGAAGAAGAGTATGATACATTGGATGAATTCGGACGAGAAATCATCCTCTTAGATAACAATATTCGAAGCTCCGTTCGATATCAGGCCGAATATAAAGTCCATCCAAAAGTTCGCCTCCGAACCCGATTCGACCTGGCAAAAGCAACTCCGCCCAATAGTGATACAAGCTGGGGATATCTCGTTTTTCAGGATATTCGATTTTATGCCACCGAAAAATTACAGATCGATGCCAGGGTTACCATGTTCGAAACAGACGGCTACGATTCGCGCGTTTACCAATTTGAAAACGATCTTCTCTACGTCTTGTCCAACACCATGCTCTTCGATCAGGGCCAGCGGATGTACATTCTCCTCAATTACGAACCAACCGATTGGCTCGAGCTCTGGATGAAACTTTCCACCACCATTTATGAAGATCGTCGAACGATAAGCAGCGGATTAAACGAGATTCAGGGAGATCGAAGAAGTGATTTTGGGATTCAGGCAAGGGTTACGTTTTGAAAGTGGGTGATTGGGTGGTGGGGAGATCGGGAGTAAAATTTTTTTTTAAAATTTTTGAATAATAACTGAAATCAAGAATTGTGGGACGTATTCAAACACATAAAGACCTACGAGTATATCAGCTATCTTATGAATTAGCGATGGAGATTTTTGAAATATCCAGAACTTTTCCAAAAGAAGAACGATTTGCTTTGACCTCACAAATTCGGAACAGTTCCAGATCAGTTGCTGCCAATCTTTCTGAAGCTTTTCGAAAACGGAGATACAAACGAGCTTTTATCGCTAAACTCTCAGACTCTGAAGGAGAAAGTGCAGAAACTCAGACCTGGATTGATTTTGCCAGAGATTGTAAATACATCACGCCTGAAACATGCGATGATCTAAATCAAAAATATGAACATGTTATCGGAATGATTATCAACATGATTCATAAAGCAGATCAATGGCCGATTGGGGAGTAATTCACCCAGACTCCCCATCACCCATTCGCCTTGTCATCCGTCACTTATCAGTTAAAAACTTAACACCCGGCAACTCCTTCCCTTCCAGGTATTCGAGACTGGCTCCGCCGCCGGTTGAGACGTGTGAAACTTCATCTTCAAGTCCGGTCGCACGAATTGCGGATGCGGAATCTCCTCCACCGATAATCGAGATCGCTCCGTCTTTCGTAGCTGCCGCAAGAGCTTTGGCAACTTCAAAGGTGCCGTCAGCAAAGTTCGACATTTCAAACACGCCCATCGGTCCGTTCCATACAATGGTTTTGGCTTGCTTGATAGTATTCCCAAACGCAATTGCCGTTTCAGGACCGATATCTAAGGCCATCCAGCCATCTTCAATTCCATCTTCACCAACAACTTTATGTTCGGCATCATTATTAAATTCTTTTGCTACGACGGAATCGACAGGAAGCATTACATTGGCACCGGTGGCTTCTGCTTTTTCGAGCAGTTCTTTGGCGAGATCAATCTTGTCTTCTTCAACGAGTGAATCGCCAACTGGTAAACCTTTGGCTTTATAAAATGTGTAGGTCATTCCGCCGCCAATCAGGATGCTGTCCACTTTTCCGAGCAGATTTTCAATCACTCCAATTTTATCGGAAACTTTTGCTCCGCCAAGAATTGCTACAAAGGGTCGCTCAGGATTATTCACACTTTCTTCAAGATATTTGATCTCTTTCTCAAGCAGAAACCCGGAAACGGAAGGCTGTAAAAATTCAGTAACACCTGCAACGGATGCATGTGCGCGGTGACTGCTTCCAAAAGCATCATTCACAAAAAGATCTGCGCCCTGGGCAAGCTTCTCCGCAAACTCTGGATCATTGGCTTTTTCGCCTTCATAAAATCGAACATTTTCGAGGAGAACAATCTC
>CAYRDO010000317.1:0-2669 GCA_964422985.1 uncultured Rhodohalobacter sp.
GCACTGCAGCAGGTAGCCGCCGGTGGTATGCAGCACGCCCTTGGGCTTGCCCGTGGAGCCCGACGTATATAGAATGAACAACGGGTCTTCGGCGTCCATCTCCTCCGCCGGACAGTCGGCGTCCGCAGAAGCCATGAGGTCGTGATATGATTGTAAACATCATAAAACTCGGATGGAAAAACGTTTGGCGAAATCCGGCGCGCAGTGGTGTTGTAATTACTGCCGTTTTGCTTGGAACCTGGGCCGGAATCTTTTGCGCAGGATTTTTTAACGGATTACTGCAGGACTATCTTCACAACCAGATCGAACTTTCAATTGGTCATCTGCAAATTGAACATCCCCAGTTTGGGGATCTGAATAATCCAAAATATTCCATTCCCAATGCCGGGGAGATTGTGCAGGATCTTCAGTCAAAACCAAATGTAGAAGAGATCTCAGCCAAAAGTGTGGCGACCGGCCTGGCACAAAGTCCGAGAAGCAGCTTTGGAGTGATGATTTATGGAGTAGATGTCAGCAAAGATACGTCGCTGGCGGTTCAAAAATATATTAATGAAGGGAGTATGATCGACAGTTCATCCCGCAACCCGATTTTAATTGGCATTGAATTGGCCAAGCGGCTCGACCTTCAATTAAAATCCCGGATGGTGTTAAGTTTCCAGGATGTAAGCGGTGAGATTACAGGCGGGGCTTTTCGCGTGGCCGGCATCTTCGATACATTTTCTGACAGATATGACGAAGGGACGGTTTTTGTTCTCCAGGAAGATTTGAACCGTTTGTTAGGAGAAGAAAATGCCATTCATAATATCCGGATCGAGACAACTGATCTGACAATGGCAGAAACTTTTGCAAGCGAAATTGAGCAGGAGTTCCCAAATGTGGCTGTAAAAACATGGAGAGATGTGGCCCCGGATTTAAGATACACATTTGATATGATGGATCTCACACTTTACATCGTGATGATCATCATCATTATCGGACTGGTTTTCAGCATTATTAATACCATGCTGATGGCCGTTCTGGAGAGAACCCGGGAGCTCGGCATGCTGAGAGCCATTGGCATGAACAAACTCAGAACATTCAGCATGGTTATGGTTGAAACGGTATTTCTGACAATGGTAGGTGCTCCCGGAGGGTTACTCTTAAGCTGGCTTTGTATCACCTATTTCGGGCATGTAGGAATCGATCTCAGCGCTCTTGCAGAAGGGTTGAACGAATATGGAATCGGAACGGTGGTCTATCCGGAACTCACCTGGCCATACTATCTGAATATTATGCTGATGATAGCCGTGGCGGCACTGTTTTCCGCCCTCTATCCAGCCTGGCGAACCTTAAAACTGAAACCGGTTCAGGCCATCAGAAAATTTAATTGAATGAAATTTTGTGTGAAACCAACATCCAGTAACCAGCATCCAGAACCCTATGTCAGTCATAACAACCACAGGCTTAACCAAAGTTTATAACTCCGACCAGGTGCCGGTACATGCGCTCAGGGGTGTGGACCTCACAATTGAGAAAGGAGAGTTTACATCCATTGTTGGCCCTTCCGGTTCCGGAAAAACCACTCTGTTAAACATCATCGGCGGACTGGATGAACCGACAGAGGGGAAAGCCCTTATCCAGGATACAGATTTAAGTACTTTGTCTGATCATAAACTCATCAAATTCCGGCTGCATCATATTGGATTTGTATTTCAGGCGTATAACCTGATTCCGGTCCTCACAGCGCTGGAAAATGTATCGTTTATCATGCAGATGCAGGGCCGTTCGTCAAAAGAGTGCCGGGAGAAAAGCATTGCTCTTCTCGAAGAAGTAGGACTGGAAGACAAAATCAATAAAAGGCCATCGGAACTTTCGGGCGGTCAGCAGCAACGGGTTGCTGTGGCTCGGGCCTTGGCATCCAAACCGGCGTTTGTGCTGGCTGATGAACCTACTGCCAATCTCGATTCCGTCTCAACAGCAGAGCTACTGGACATGATGCTTGAACTGAACGAGCGGGAAGAGATGACCTTCGTTTTTTCCACTCACGATCAGCGGGTGATTGACCGGGCGAGAAGAGTAGTAACCCTCGTCGATGGAAAAATTGATACCGATGAAAAGAGATGAGTTTTAATCAACGAAGAGAGAATATGACCAGAATTAAGCAACCTTCAAGAGTCCACAGGACCTGGAAGAGTTGCGTGTTTCTGTTTCTGACTTTTTGCATTCCTTTCACCGCAAAAGCCCAGTTAAGTGATATTCTCGACATCAGCGGATATGTAAAGGAACTGGGCCAGGTCTCCATTGATAACGGCCTTTCTACGTTTCGATACGACAATATTCTGCATCATCGCCTGGAAACGGAGTGGTCGTTTACGCCGGATTTTGAACTGAATGCAGACATCCGTACCCGCCTCTTAAACGGATATACTGTTGGAAATACGCCCGGACTTGCTATGCTTTACGAAAACGATCCCAACCTTGTAGATATGTATTGGGTTTGGGCGGATTCGGAAGATTACTTGTTTCATTCCCAGATCGACCGGCTGCATCTTAGCTATTTCAATGGCCCGCTTGAGGTTTATGCGGGACGGCAGCGAATCAACTGGGGAAAGACGTATGTATGGAATCCGAATGACCTGTTTAATAACTACGCTTTCCTGGATTTTGATTATGAGGAACGACCCGGCACA
>CAYRDO010000317.1:2679-3261 GCA_964422985.1 uncultured Rhodohalobacter sp.
TGATGCCATTTCGCTAATTTATAATCTTGATTTTGCCTCAAGTATCGAAACAGCCATTAAGCTGGACGACTCGTTTGACCAGATGGTGATCGCGGGGATGTACAGGGCCAACTGGAGACAGTATGATCTGCAAGTGATCGGCGGACACTACCTGGATAAACTGGCACTTGGCGTGGGTTGGGCCGGGTACATTCAGGATGCGGGATTCAAAGGTGAGCTGACCTATTTTCATCCAGAAGAGGATTTTTTTGAGCAGAGGGGTAATTTTTCATCAACCATCGGTTTTGATTATATGTTTTCCAATTCCGTGTATGGCCAGGCTGAATTTCTGTATAATGGTGGCTATCAGAAACAGGGCAGTCCGTTATTCAAACTGATCCAGCCACCCAGTGCCGATAATCTGTTCATTGCCAAAACCGGGTATTTTTTGAATGCTTCCTATCCGGTTACACCGTTGACCAATATCAGTGGTGGGATTCTCGGCAGCTTTACACGTGAAATGGTGATTTTCATCCCCCAGGTTTCCTATTCCGTCACAAATAATATCGATTTTATGGTGCTCGCCCAGCTATTGAAGGGTCC
>CAYRDO010000318.1:0-3247 GCA_964422985.1 uncultured Rhodohalobacter sp.
AAGTTGGGTTTATCAGGTTGGTATTTTAAAATCTAATTCATTACTCTCGCGCCCAGGCAGCACCATCTGGCGTACGCCGCCATTCAAAATAATCGTCCAGTACTTCCAGGCCATCCGAGCCTGGAACCGGTCCGGGAGACGGATTGGCTCCTTTCAGGTGCATCACCTCAGGGTTTTGATTTGTGAATTCAGGCCATTCAGGGACCCCTTCTCCATTTGGATCACCGTACTTGGCAAAGTTCGTCCAATAGGTGGCCATGATTTCCGAAAGTTCTTCATCGGTATCGGTGTAGTTTTCGCTGGTCGTATCCACATGCTGGAATACAAATCCTACATCATGCCCGTGAGGAGTACCGTGCCCGTATTTGGGATGATCTTTCGGAAAATCCGGATGCTGATCGAAATAATAGTAGAACACCTTGGAATCTCCGGTTTTGGCCTGAAGTTTGGCCCAGGCCCAGGTTTGCCAGCCAAAAGCGGCATCCCGGATCAAATCTCTGGCCGTTTTGGGCACACTGTTTTCTCCTACAGGGTATGCTTCCAGCAGTTCATCCGCAAAAGGACCGTATCTTTCTTTCACACCTTGTACATGTTCTTCAGGGCCATTGGTCCTGGAAAAACTTAATCCCTCATCTGAATTGTAGCCTATCAACACCGGCACATCATTATAATTACCTGCTTCATACATGTTGTATTGATCGCCCGGGATGATGTAGCCATCCACAATGGGCCAGCCTCCGCCTATACCAAACCCGCCGGGCAGATCTTCAGGGGCCATTTCCCGAAGCTCCGCAATGGAAGAAACACCGGCTTTCTCTTGCAATGCCTGTCCATCCTCTTCGGCGTCTTTCAACAGCTTCATGTTTTCACCGGGATAGGTTTGAGGTCGGGGTGGCCCGAATGATCCGCCGCTCTGAGAGATTGCCCCGTGGAATAACCCCGCTGCCTCGGGCGAAGCTGCCAATTGACTTACCGCTATGCCACCAGCTGATTCACCAAAAATAGTGACCTGGTCCGGATCTCCGCCAAACTGTTCAATATTGTTTTGAATCCATTCCAAACCTGCGATCATATCCATTAACCCATAATTACCGGAGGCATTGGCCGGGCTTTCTTTTGTGAGTTCCGGATGAGCTAAAAAACCAAGCTGTCCCAGTCGATAGGCTATGTTTACAACTACTACTCCTTTCTTTGCCAACATCTCTCCGGTCGTCCAGTCGTCAGAGGGTGACCCGAATGCGAAGCCTCCCCCATGAATCCACACCAATACCGGCACTTGTTCATGCGGAGACGTTGCGGGGCTCCAGATATTCAGATAGAGACAATCCTCGCTTTTACCGGTGGAAGGGTCTCCACCCTGCCAGCAAGCCGGGGCAAATTCGGTGGCATCACGCACCCCTTCCCAATCTTCAGCCGGCTGGGGAGTGGCCCATCGCAGATCGCCCACCGGTGGTTTTGCAAAGGGTACCCCCTTGAATACCGCAAGGCTGTCCTCCATTAAACCCTGCAAGGTACCCTGTTCAACTTCCACGACTGTTGGATCATGAGGGGCACAAGACGTGATGGCAACAAACGCTCCGAATAATAAAAAAAATGTATAAATGCTTTTCATTAAATTTCTCTTCTTAATTAATTTCGACTGTTAATTTTTTAAGGTCCTTGCTTGCAGAGCTGTTTCCATACAACACCTCGTATTGTCCCGGGTTGTTGGCCATTTTTCGTTGTTCCCAATCGTAGAACTCAAATGAGCTTGGCGGCAACTCAATTACAGCATCGGTACTTTTACCGGGATTTAACTCCACGCGTTTGAATCCTTTCAATGTTTTGATCGGTCCATCCACGTCATTCACTTTTCGTACATACACCTGTACGATTTCAGTACCGGCCATATTCCCCGTGTTGGTTACGGGGATAGTCAGCCAGATGGTTTCATCCGGGGCGAATGATGTATTGCTGGCTTCGGCCTTACCGATATCAAAAGTCGTATAGCTTAAACCAAACCCAAAGAGGAACAGTGCTTCTTCATCATCCAGATAACGATAGGTGCGACCTTCCATCGAATAGTCTTCAACATCCGGCAGCTGATCGGAGTGTTTGTAAAAGGTAACCGGGAGTTTGCCACCGGGATTGTAATCCCCAAACAGCACATCCGCCACAGCCTGACCGCCAGATTCCCCGCCGTACCATGCTTGCAATATGGCATCGGCCGATTCTGTTTCTGGGGTTAATGCAATCGCAGAACCGGAGTTATTAACATACACCACCTTTTTACCGGCATCATCTAACGCTTTCAGGAATTCTCTCTGAATGGATGGCAGTTCAATATTCGTACGGTCGCCTCCTTTAAAACCCGGATAGTTAACCGGCATTTCTTCACCTTCCAGCAGCGTGGAAAGCCCGCCCACATAAATCACGGTTTCAATACTGTCCAGCTTAGCTATAATTTGATCGTAGGTAACGTCCCGTTCTTTTCCGAAGTTAAACTCCAGATTGGCTTGCCAGTTTTCCCTTTGCCCGTAGTGAATTTCGATCGTATAGGTTTCACCAGCTTCAACCGGATAGGTTGCCCGTGAGGGAAGCGTTCGCCAATTGGTGTACTGTTCAAGAGATTCGCCATTTACCAACAATTCGAAAAAGCCGGTTGCACCAAACCTAAAAACCATTTCCCCGTTTTCTTTAGCGGTATATTTCCCAATATATTTTGCTGAAAAACCATCAAGCGCTACACCCGGTGCAAACTGATGCTGTCCCGCAACAGTAAGTTTCATAGGGTTTTTTACTTGAACCGTGGTTACCGGATCGCCCTCCCAGTCCGGATTGTTCCAATACGTGGCTTTAAAGCCTTTTTCCCCATTAAACGACAGATCCTGAAAATAACTTTCCAGCACTTTGTCTTCTACCAAATCAATAGCCTGGTCGTAGTAGATCTGTTCTTCAGAAACCTTTGATTCTATCCCGTCCAGAATGGTGATGGTTCGGATGGGGGTGCCGTTATAATTTCCCCACAGCATCACTTCGTTGTCTGCGTTTGATCCCAGCACGGCTATTTTCTCGATGTCTTTGCTTAATGGAAGCAGATCGTTTTTATTCTGTAGCAGTGTCATTGATTTTCGGGCCATTTCCAGCGCCAGTGCCCGGTGCTCATCATTATTTAATATAGACGGTGGTATCTGCGCCCATTTCACCTTAGAGTCATCATCAAAATCGCCCAGATAGGACTCGCCATAGATCCTACCACATTTTAACG
>CAYRDO010000319.1:0-3215 GCA_964422985.1 uncultured Rhodohalobacter sp.
TCGGCCAGGTCCATATTCATCGCCAGATCGTAGAACGCCATTTCCGGTTCAATCATCCAAAACTCGGTTAGGTGACGACGGGTTTTACTTTTCTCAGCCCGGAATGTGGGACCAAATGTGTACACTTTTCCATGTGCCATCGCCATTGCCTCGGCGTAAAGCTGACCCGATTGTGTGAGATACGCTTTCTCATCAAAATAGTCGGTCTCGAAAAGAGTCGTTGTTCCCTCAGCCGCATTTCCCGTAAAAATCGGGGCGTCCATCTGAATGAATCCCTCCTTCTGAAAAAACTTGTGAATCGAGAACTGAATGGTGTTCCGAACCTGCATCGCCGCCCACTGCCGCTGACTTCGCAACCACAGGTGACGATTCTCCATCAAAAACTCCACGCCGTGATCTTTGGGAGTAATTGGGTAGTTTTCAGCGATTTGAATCACTTTTAAATCCGTAGCATGAAGTTCATATCCGCCCACGCTTCGGTCATCCTTCACTACATCTCCGGTGATCTCGAGCGAACTCTCTTGCTTCAGCGTACCGGCTGCTTCGAACACATCTTCAGAGACGTCATCGGCGGCAACGATACACTGGCAAAGTCCGCTGCCGTCGCGCACTTCCAAAAAGTGTATCGCCTTACTGCTTCGGATATTATAGATCCAGCCTTTTAGAGTTACGGTTTGGTCTTGATGGTCGGACAGGTTTTTTATATAAATCATAGATAGTAGTGAGTAGAAAGTATTAAGTATTGAGAATGGAAAAGTCCCCTCTTGAGAGGGGATTTAGGGGTGTGTTTAAAACGACCTCAAATGCATTTAGAGTATTGTTATTTCTTCTCCGGCACCAAAAGAGTCTCGGAATACATCTCAGGCTCAAAGAAATCTTCAGAAAACGTTCGCAGGTCTTCAGCATTCACGGCATCAATATTTTCAACCAGTTCATCCAGTGTGACATACCGGTTGAAATAGATTTCGCTCTTTGCCATTCGGGTCATACGATTACTCGTATTTTCCTGCGATAACAGTAACTTCCCTTTTAGATGAGCTTTTGCCTCGCTGAGCTCTTTTTCATCCACTTTTTCATCTTGCAGACGTTTGAATTCCTTGACAATCAACTCGCGGACATGCGGCACGTAATCCTGGTCCGTACCGATGTAGACCCCAAACAAACCCGAATCCAAAAACGATTGATTAAACGGACCGATAGAGTAGCAATATCCATACTTCTCCCGAATATTTTGATGAAGTCTGGAACTCATCCCGCCGCCTAAAATAGTGTTGGCCAACAGCAGAAGATATTTATCGGGATGATCGTAATTCAGCGCACGCCGACCCAAAATCATATGAGCCTGCTCGATCGGCTTGGAAAGCTCTTGCTTTGTGACTTCATAGGGTGGAATCGGTTGGGATTCGTTGACCGTTTCTTTAGATGTCTCATGATTTAAAAGCTGAGTGACCAATCGTACAACCTCTTCGTGATCCACATGCCCCGCTACAGCCACTAACAGATTATCCGGATTGTAGCGATGATCGATATAATCAAACAACCCTTCCCGAGTAAACGACACAACCGTATCTTCAAACCCTAAAACCGGTCGCCCGATCGGATGATTCGGAAATAACTGGCTGCTGAACTCTTCCAGGACAAAATCGTCAGGACTGTCTTTATACATCTTCATCTCTTCCAGCACCACATTTTTCTCTTTCTGCATCTCCTCTTCCGGAAATGTGGAATGACGTACCATGTCGCTGAGAACATCCAGGGCGTCCTCGAGTTTGCTGTCAAGGCAGCGAGCATAATAACAGGTGTACTCCGTAGATGTGAACGCGTTCAGGTAACCACCAACGGACTCCATGCTCTGAGCAATCTCAAACGAAGACCGATTCTCGGTACCTTTAAATAACATGTGTTCCAGGAAGTGAGTAATGCCTGCTTGCTGATCACTCTCGTTGCGACTCCCTGTTTTTACCCAAATTCCGGCAGAGATGCTTTTAATGCTATCAATATGCTCGGTAACAATTTTTAGTCCGTTTGGAAGAACTGATTTTTGAACCTTTTGTGGCGCTAGCGTAGATGTAGATGTCATAGTTTCCTTTTAAAAAATCACAATCATTTATTTTATTAAAAATACGAAGAAGGGAGGTTAATTATAAACTGAGAAAAGTTGACATTCAGAACGGAAATGAAGGGAGTGAATTGAAGTGAAGAATTTCATTACAAAAGCCGGTCCCAACGGGAGCAGGGGCAACAGCATAGTGCGCAGCGCTATGTAAATACATGAAAAAACCAACAAAAGCCCTGAAAGGGCGAAATCCTTTATCCATCACCCCATGCCATATTCACAATCCGGAATAGATGATAATCTGCATGTTTTGGATTAAACGAACGGGCTTTTTTGGACTGCGCCCGCTTCGGGGCTGTCTTTTTGTGGATGACTATTCTCATAGCGCTTCGCACTATGCTATTGGCGGACGCTCCTTTGGAGCTTGGTTTCTTGCCTGTTTAATTTCCGTTTATTACAAAGCAATTTTGCTTTCGAGTCCACTCTCAGCTGCCAACTCACAAAATCATAAAAAACTGTAAGTATTTTGCGAAATACAGTTCATACATATTGTACCCGGTCCCAACGGGACCAAGGTCAAAAGCATAGTGCGCAGCGCTATGTAAATGCATGAAATAACCAACAAAAGCCCTGAAAGGGCGAAATCCTTTATCCATATAACCATGCCACAATCGCTGTCCAGAGTTTACACCCATATCATTTTCAGCACAAAACACCGAAAAAATATGATCGATCAAAAAATTGAAAACGATTTGTACAATTATATGGGTGGAATTTTCAAAGACTTGGATTGTAATCCCGTTCAAATCGGAGGGCATAAGAATCATGTCCATATTTTATGTCTTCTGTCAAGAAAAATTGCCCAGATGAATCTGATTCAGGAAATCAAACAGGGTTCCTCAAAATGGATTAAAACGATGGGAAGCGAGTATGCTGATTTTTACTGGCAGGATGGGTATGCTATTTTTTCGGTCTCTCCAACAAATGTTGATAAATTAGTCGATTACATTCAAAACCAGCATATTCACCATCAAAAGCGAAGCTTCAAAGAGGAATTCATCCTCTTTTTAAAAAAATACGGCATGAATTATGATGAACGTTATGTTTGGGATTAAACGGACGGCATGTTGGACTGCGCCCGCTTCGGGGCTGTCTTTTT
>CAYRDO010000320.1:0-3183 GCA_964422985.1 uncultured Rhodohalobacter sp.
AATATCACCAGGATCAGCTTTCATTCTCGTTGATCTATGCATTTTCCGAGCAGTTTATTTTACCGCTTTCTCATGATGAAGTCGTTCACATGAAGCAATCCCTCGTTTCAAAAATGCCGGGGGATGATTGGCAAAAATTTGCGAACTTGAGGTTGCTCTACACCTATATGTATGGTCACCCGGGCAAGAAGCTGCTATTTATGGGGGGCGAATTTGCGCAATGGAACGAGTGGACGGAATCGCAATCGCTTGACTGGCATCTGCTACAATGGGATACGCACAAAGGCGTCCAACGATTAATAAAAGACTTGAACAACATCTACAAAGAAGAGCCGGCGTTTCACAAAGTAGATTCCCGCTGGGAAGGATTTGAATGGATTGATATGAGTGATGCGGACAACAGCCTTCTCTCCTTCATTCGCCGCTCGGATGATCCCGATGACTTCCTCGTTTTTATCCTGAATTTTACGCCAAGTACTCACGAACAGTATAAATTCGGCGTTCCAAAAGCAGGTGAATACGAGGTGATTTTTAACAGTGATTCTGATTATTATGGTGGTACGAACAAAGGACCGACTGCAGTTCAAGCAGAAGAAGGAAACTGGCACAATCAACCAGCTCATATAAATATTCCAGTTCCTCCTTTGGCCGGCGTTGTTTTGAAACCGAAATCCTAACCGGATACCTCACGAATTTGTAGCTTTTTTTTAATCTCTCATTATGTCAACTTTAAACCTGTCAGGTTTGAGAGGTTGAATACTTATTTTAGAATTTATTTCGATCAAAACCTGACAGGTTTCACATGAAATTTATTATTGACACGAACCTATGCGTTTTCCGAGATCTACCGGCACGCTTGTCCATCCCACATCGTTTCCATCCAGTTATGGAATCGGGGATTTAGGGCATGATGCCAAACAGTTTATTGATTTTTTGCAGCAAACCGGTCAAACCATTTGGCAGGTTCTTCCCCTCAGTCCCACCGGATATGGAAATTCACCCTACGCCAGCTATTCGGCGTTTGCGGGGAACCCCTATCTAATCAGCCCAGATATTTTAGTTGAAAAAGGGTTGGTCACTTCCGACGATGCTGAAATGGCCAAACTTCCATCTAGCACTCAAACCGATTATGAATTGGTTTTCCGAAAGAAGGATGAGCTTTTCAAAAAAGCTGCCGCCAATTTTTATCAGTCCAAATCAGCAGAGGACGAAGCGAACCTCAATGAATTTAAAGAAGCAAACAAAGAATGGCTTCCGGATTATTGCCTGTTTATGGCGTGTTCAAAAGAGCACAGCCAGGAGCCGTGGAATCTATGGGAGCCCGAACTTGCTCAGCGAAAATCAAAAGCGATCAAAAAATTTGCCAAGGAACATCAGGATGAAATTGACTATCAAACCTGGCTGCAATTTGAGTTTTTTAATCAGTGGAATAATCTGAAGGAGTACGCCAACAGCAAAAATATTCGGGTGGTTGGTGATATTCCGATATTTGTGGATCACAACAGTGCGGATGTGTGGGCGAATCCGAAATATTTTGAAGTAGATAAGCAGGGAAATCGGCAGTTGGTTGCAGGAGTTCCGCCGGATTATTTCAGTAAAACCGGTCAGCTTTGGGGAAATCCCCTCTACAAGTGGGATACTCTCAAAAAAGATGGGTACTCATGGTGGATCAACCGGTTTGAGCAGATGTTTGGATTATTTGATGCCATTCGGGTGGACCATTTCCGCGGATTTGATGAATACTGGGCTGTATCAGCCGAAGAAAAAACAGCAGAAAAAGGCGAATGGAGAGCCGGCCCGAAACACGATCTTTTTGAAACGATTCGACAAGAACTTGGGGATTTGCCGATCATTGCCGAAGATCTTGGCGTGATGACGCCCGGCGTTGAAAAATTACGGGATGATTTCGAATTTCCGGGGATGAGAATTTTACAGTTTGCATTCGGATCAGACGCCGGCAATAGTTATCTGCCACATAATTATAATCAGAATTGCGTGGTTTATACCGGCACTCATGACAACGACACTACCATCGGCTGGTACAACACCGCGCCGGAGGTTGAGAAACATCGCGCACGGGAGTACACCCGCACCGACGGATCAGACATAAACTGGGAGCTCATTCGCTATGGAATGCTCTCGGTTGCGAATCAAGCAATCTTCCCGCTGCAGGATTTTATGAACTTAGGAGGCGACCACCGAATGAATACACCGGGTACTGCACAAGGGAATTGGGAATGGCGATTTACGCATGAAATGCTGCAAAATGTAGACCGTGAAAGGATTTTACATCTCATCAGTATCAGCAATCGTAATTCAGGTTCAAGTCAATAATCATTCAGATGAGATTGAAGCTTTCTAATAAAAGCATCGTTTTGTATCTTGAGCCGTTTCACAATAATATAAATTGATGAATGTCACATCCAATAAGTAATCTTCCTAAAAGGACTGATAAACCGAGGAACAAAGGAATCACCCTCGCCTTAGACAAAGGTTTTAGTGTAAGACAGGCTGAAGATTTTTGCGAGGCAACATCAAATTATACGGATATTGTAAAACTGGGATGGGGTACATCCCTGGTAACTCAAAATCTCAGGCAAAAGCTTGATGTGTATAAGAGTTATGATATTCCTGTCTATTTTGGGGGTACTCTCTTTGAAGCGTATGTACTTAGAGATGAGTTAGATAAGTACGTGAAACTCTTGCAGGATTACGATATTGGATATCTTGAAGTATCCAACGGAACCATTTGGCTTTCCGACAAACGAAAAAATGAAATCATAAGAGATCTCAGTAAAGATTTTACCGTACTGTCGGAAGTAGGAAGTAAAAATCCCGATGATATCATTCCTCCCTACAAGTGGGTAAAAATGATAGAATCTGAACTCGAGGCCGGAGCATGGAAAGTAATTTGTGAAGCCAGGGAATCCGGTACAGTTGGCGTTTTTCGACCCAACGGAGAAATACGCTCCGGGTTGATTGACGAAATCGCCGATCAGATCTCCATTGAACATCTGCTGTTTGAAGCACCAAATAAAGATCAGCAGGTGTGGTTCATCAAAAAATTTGGCAGTAATGTTAACCTTGGGAACATTCAGCCTGCCGAAGTAATCTCTGTAGAAACACTAAGACTTGGTCTGCGAAGCGACACTCTTTTTGACTTTTATTCCATTGATGATAACG
>CAYRDO010000321.1:0-1491 GCA_964422985.1 uncultured Rhodohalobacter sp.
CACTGCTGTTGAAGTGAAACTTTTACTCACAGAATACATCGTGTGCTTTAAATCCGGACGGTATGGATCCCACCAACCTTCTGCAATTACACTGCCATGTCGAAGAATCATAAAACTGTGAAATTCGTGTTTGCTGGTGTCTGCAGCAGTGATGTATTCCAGGATTTGTTGCGACGATACACCTTCCGCTTCAGGTGTACTTCGGGGAAGCGATGACGTTTGTGCCATGCCCCATTGGGGAATACTTGTTATGAAAGCAATCATCAGAATGATAAAGGTATTTGAGATATTCCGGCTGAATGAGGGTAGACGATTCATGGCAGGTAGATTATGGTTGATTTTCAAACCGATTTATTGTTTTATAGAGAAACAATAGAAAAATTATATCTTCAATGAAAGAATTTCTGTTATAATTTTGATGTCGGTCACCATACAGTTTAAAGCAACTTAGAAATCACTATATGCTCGCTATTCTTGGTCTGTTAACCATTTTGACTCTTCTCTGGGCTGTGATGAGTAAAAAATTGTCCGCCCTTGTTGCTCTTATTCTCATTCCTGTTGTAGCAGCACTTCTTGCTGGGTTCACAACCGAAATCATCACCTTTATCACAGAAGGTTTAGAGTCAATCGCAGCAACAGGTGTGATGTTTATTTTCGCCATTTTATTCTTCGGAATTCTCACCGACGCCGGGACCTTTCGTCCCATCATCAAACGATTGATCTCTTTCGCAGGAACCGATCCCGTTCGAATTGCTTTGGCAACAGCCTTTTTAGGGATGATTGCTCACTTGGACGGATCAGGAGCTGTGACATTTTTGATTGCCGTTCCCGCGATGATGCCTCTTTATGATGAGCTTGGAATGAAGCGCACCACACTTGCCACAATCGTTGCACTCGCTGCCGGAACGATGAATATTTTGCCTTGGGGCGGACCCACAATACGTGCGGCATCAGCTCTTGAAGTCCAGGTAACGGATCTTTTTAATCCACTTGCAATTCCTGTTCTGGTGGGATTGATGTCTGTTTTTGTGATCGCCTGGCATTTGGGCAGGAAGGAGAGATCAAATATCCAGCCGATAGATAGAGAGGACGTAGATCTTGAGGATGTAGGGCCCGATAAAGACAATGACTTGGAACGTCCCCGGTTGTTTTGGTTTAACATTTTTATGATTGTGATTTCGATAACCGCACTTGTGTCTGCAATCGCGCCGCCCCATGTCATCTTTATGATTGCCTTTGCAGTCGCCATCACCGTAAACTACCCCAATATAAAAGAGCAGTCCAAACGTGTGAATGCCCACGCCGAAGCTGCACTGTTGATGGCGAGTATTTTGTTCGCTGCCGGGTGTTTTATCGGCATCTTGCAGGGAACCGGTATGATTGAAGCGATGGCGAACGGGGCCGTCACCTATATTCCCGATTTTATTGGAAATCACATCGCATTTTTTACCGGTTTGGCTGGTTGCCGTTTGTCTTTTCGCAGGACCGGTG
>CAYRDO010000321.1:1501-3177 GCA_964422985.1 uncultured Rhodohalobacter sp.
GATCCGGACTCGTTTTACTTTGGCATCCTGCCGCTTTTAGCAAACACCGCAGAAATGTTCAATGGTGATGCGCTCGAAGTGGGGCGGGCAGCCATCATTGGGCAAATGACAACAGGATTTCCCGTGAGTCCACTAACCGGATCAACGTATCTGCTAATCGGGTTAACAGGTGTAAGTCTTGGAGATCATCAAAGAAAAACCATTCCGTATGCTTTTCTGGTGACGATGATTATTCTTTTTGTATCCGTAGTAATTGGAGTTATATCAATTTAAGCAAATGAAAAAAATCAGAATTGGAAGCGGGGCAGGGTATGCAGGCGACAGGCTTGAGCCGGCCCTCAAACTCATGGAAGATGGTAACCTCGACTACATCGGTTTTGAATGTCTGGCTGAGAGAACCATCGCCATCGCTCAGAAACAGAAGCAGAACGATCCGTCGAAAGGATATAATGATCTGCTTGAATACCGCATGGAAAAAGTGCTGCCATTGGCTCATGAAAAAGGAATCAAAGTGCTGACAAACATGGGGGCAGCCAATCCGGTTGGAGGAATGAAAGCGATCAAAAAAATTGCTGAAAAGCAGGGCCTTAAAGGAATGAAAATTGCAGCCGTTCTGGGGGATGATATTTACAAATCAATCGAAGACTATTACGATTATCCGGTTCTGGAAACCGGCGAAAAACTTGAAACGTTGTCCGACCGGATTCTTTCGGCGAATGCATATTTAGGAGTCAAACCCTTAATTGAGGCTTTGGATGCGGGAGCTGATGTGATCATAACAGGTCGAACAACGGATCCGTCACTTTTTATGGCACCGCTGTTTTATGAATTTGGCTGGTCTCTGGATGATGTTGAAAAGCTCGGAAAAGGAACTTTGGTTGGGCATCTTTTGGAATGTGCTGGACAGATCACAGGAGGCTATTTTGCCGATCCCGGTAAGCACGACATTCCCGATTTGTGGAATCTTGGTTTTCCTTTTGCGGATGTGGATGAGAATGGAAACGGAATCATATCAAAAGTAGATGGGACCGGAGGAATTGTCAGCACGGCGACATGTACCGAGCAGATACTGTACGAAATTTATGATCCGTCTGAATATATCACACCCGATTGCATTGCTGATTTCTCTAATGTAGTATTTGAGGCGGTCGGAAAAGACAAGGTGTCGTTTAAAAATGCTACCGGCCGAAAACCTACGGATACCTACAAAGTAAATGTAGGTTATACCAACGGATTTTTTGGAGAAGGCGAGATCAGTTACAGTGGAACAAATTGCGTAGGCAGGGCAAAGTTGGCGATCGATATCGTAAAGAAACGAATGGAGATTTTAGATCTCGATCTCGAGGATATTCGGTATGATTTGATCGGAATTAACTCCGTTAGTCCCGGAGCAGATGTAGATTCTGATTCCGCAAACGAAGTGAGACTTCGGGTCGCCGGCAGAACGAATAGAGCTGACGATGCAAAAAAAATCGGCAACGAAGTTGAAACGCTTTACACTAATGGACCGGCTGGTGGAGGCGGAGCTTCAAAACAGGTTATCGATATCATTTCAGTCGCCTCCATCCTGATTCCAAAAACAGATATCAAAACGGAAGTGATCATCGAAGAAATCAAATAACTATGAAACTCTACGAAATTGCACATTCCCGCGCTGGAGATAAAGGCAACACAGC
>CAYRDO010000322.1:0-3175 GCA_964422985.1 uncultured Rhodohalobacter sp.
CATTCATGTAACGATTGAGAATACAGAAACGGGGCGTGAAATTGTGATGAAAGACTCGCTGTTCGAAAGAGGAGTGAATTTTCTCAATTTCTGGACGACGGAACCCATCGAGTACAATCAAACCTACAGGCTATCTGCTGAGCTTGAAAGTGGCGAAAGGAGTGAGGTGATGGTGGATACGCCTGTAGAGATGCCGGACCCAATTGTTGTGGTGCTAACCGTGCCGGGCGCTCCCCCGGATTATTACGTCTTGGTTGATGACCAGGTGAACCTTGCGGATATACAGGTTAAATATTACATGCGATTAACCGCTCCAGGATTTGAAACGATCAGAACGTTTACGTTTTCATATCGAAATTCTGCTGAGTTTCTGGAAGAGTTTCCGGGATACTATTCGGTTGAACTCGATCCGGATGCTGAACTTCGTGAGGTGCAAAGACAACTATTAGTGCCGCCTGAAGGGAACCTTGAAATTGCCTACAGGCAAGTGTTTGTAGCTGCCTCCGGAGAACCGCTTCAGGAGGGGATTGAGTCGCTGGATGATGTTACCTATGCATTGCCTCAATCCGTGAGAAATGTAGAGATGGGACTGGGGTATGTAATAGGGATTGACGGCAAGTATGTACCTTATGAGGGATGTTTAGACGAAAAAGATAACTTTATATCCTGTGGATCAGAAGAACCATATCAATAAATATTACCAGGATTTTCGGGAAGGAGATGAGAATGAAGACGAAAAATATTGGTGTTTGGATTTGCCTCATTTGCATTCATCTTGTTTTGATTTCTTGTGATCAAGAACCCTTTGTACCTCTTCAGGATAGAAGTGACTCCCCGTTTTCCATGTATGGTTTTTTGGATGCCTCAGCGGATACCCAATGGGTAAGAGTGATACCGGTTCGCCAGCAGTTAGATACACCGCCTGAACTCCCGGAGATGAACGTTACCATCCAAAATATGGAATCAGGTGAATCAACCGAGATGAGTGATTCTTTGTTTCAACTCAGGCAGGGGTTTAACATCATAAATAGTTGGTCTACGGTTGATATCCAACCCAATCAAACCTATCAATTGCAAGGGGAATTGCCGAACGGATTGATCAGTACCGCTACAATAACCACGCCTGATGATTTTCCCCAACCAAATATTGATGCATTTAACGGTGGATGTAGTGGTCGGTTGAGAATAAGCGGGGTTGAGCGTCTGGCAGATGTCAAGTCTGTTTGGCGAATTCGATTCTATTTTGGAGGCAGGGAGGACCTGCGAGTCATCACGATTCCTTATCGCCGCCAGGTTTTAGATCTTACGGATGGAGATTATTCCGTATCTATAGATACGAACCAGGAACAATCTGCAATTACCGAGGAATTGATAGCAACTCCTGACTCCATCCATGTTTTAAACCGAAAAATATTTGTTGCCTCAGCGGGTCCCGATTGGGATGAAGATCTGCTCTCCCTGGAACAGTTAGAATATGCACTTCCCCTGATCAATTCCAATGTCGAAAATGGTGTTGGATATATGATCGGAATTGTAAGTAAAAAAATTGATCTGACTCATTGTTCTTCGATCTGATCGAGCTGTTTCCCGATCATTTTTCATAAACCCCGTCATATCCGGGTCCCATATATTCGCCCCATTTTATCGGTTCATCCAGTTTAATATCCAACTCAATTCGTTCAACCCGGATTGATTTAAAGGAATAGTAATTGATCGGATCATTCATGTAGCTGTAAATAATATCCAGGTATCCGTCGTTATCAAGATCAGTCAGGAGAGGGGTTGAGCCAAGGTTTGATCCGGCTTTTTTCTCGTGAAATCGAGATTGAGTGCCGTTATGCGGATCAAAAACAAGCATCTCATTCACATAAATTTCCAGGGATGTCATTCCTGTTTCTTGTTCTTCTTGGCTATTTGTGATGACAAGCGCATCGTCTTTTCCATCACGGGTAAAATCGAACGTAACCGGTGATGCATATTGAAACGTACCGGCCGTATCCGCCGAAATAATCGACCCGTCTTTTCCGTCAAGCATTACCTGGTAGGCAAAGTCAATTCCGGGCCAAACTCCGTGTCCGTAACTCACAAAAAAATCCGTTGTATTGTCATCATTAAAATTTCCGGGAGAAGGGGATGTATAACCCTCAAATTCATCTCCAAGATTCGCTTCCCAAAGAATATCATCGGTCTTTCCATCGATACAAAAAACATTTCCGTTTACAGAATTTGCGACAATATCTTTCACTTCATCGTTATTCATATCAACCAAAACCGGGGGACCGATAAACCCTTTTCCTCGTCCCTCAGCCAATACTTTTGCCCCCGACAGATCTTCGTCGAACACACTTTGAAGGTCCGCTTTGTAGAGATGACCGTTAATAGTTTCACCCCCGGTTCCGAAAATAACAGATAACTCACCGTCTCCATCAAAATCATACACGAGGGGAGACATATAGGTCTCACGTCCGTCGGGAACTTCGGCTTTTGCAAGGGTTGATCCGTCTTTTAAACTGATTATGATTACACTTCCTACCGGCCGGTCGGTTTCTGTGGGTTGAGCCTTGATGAAACCACCATAAGCTGTGAGTAGATCTTTCAGTCCATCTCCATCCTGATCAGGGATAAACTGAATATTATAGAAGTTCAGAATATTGGGATCATTGACGATATCAATTCCCTCATAAGATGGCATAAACTCCCAAAAAAGTTCACCTGTTTTACCATTGATTGCATATAAAATCGCTGTTCGTCCACCAATAAAAATGTCTGGGGTTCCATCATCATTGATATCCTCAAATACAGGTGAACCAACCACTTGGTTTCTTGCAGGAACGGACCATAACAGCTCGCCATTTTCGCCATCAATAGCAATAACTCCATATTCGGTTTGAGCAAATTCCCGGCCACCACCGCCCATTACGATATCCTGAACGCCATCACCAGTTAAATCAATAGCTCTGGGAGATGATGCAGAACCGATGTCGGCTATCTCCAACTCCCAACTATCCGGTTTGAAAAACAGATCATCCTTGAATACGAAAAACAAGAAGATCAGGATTAAAAGTGCAATTAATGTGAGGAGTATTTTTTTCATTTTGCTAAGGTTGATGAATCCTGAATACTTGCGTGGAGTCGGCGCTGTTGGTGATGATGAGCCGTTGCCCGTCGGGGGTGT
>CAYRDO010000323.1:0-3175 GCA_964422985.1 uncultured Rhodohalobacter sp.
CAGAATGGACTGAAATAAAAAAGTGCGAATCTGGAAAAGTCCGTGTCCTCACTTCAGGGATGCCTTGCTCCACGTATACAGATGGTATGCGGAAAACCTTCTCCGTAAAATGGCCTATCAGAGTCCTAAGACGGGGCTCAAAAGTAAACAAGTACGAAGTCGACTACCAAAAACTGCTCAATTTATACCCGAATTTTAATGATGCGAACAAAAAATTTTACACAAAAATTGTTAACTCGAAGACTAAAAAGTAGAAGAAAAAGAAACCAAAAAGCCGTGTAGAACAACGTAAAATTTATCAGGAATTATTGAATTCCGGTAAGGTGAAAAACCAAGCTGAAATTGCTCGGAGATTTGGTGTTAATCGGGCCTGGATTTCTAAAGTATTATCCTGAATGACATCAAACCAATTACTTAAACATTCAAACGAATTAAATTCGGAGAGTATTTAAGCTTAATTTAAGTAATACATTCTATATTTCATTTAAACTCCAGTTAAAGCAGAGGACATATGAAACTTGTCAAAGCGTATATCAGACCAATGGTGCTTGAAGATGTGTACACAGAGCTTCCAGATAATGGGCATTGCTCAATGACGGTCTTTGAGGGCGAAGGAACAGGCCGATATACTGATCCAAAGAATAAGCATGGCTCCCTGAATTTCCCTGCTATGCATACTCATGTAGTAAAATTGGAGATAGCCACAGAATCAAAAAAATAGAGTCAATAATTCAAACGATCCAAAAACATGGACATACCGGACGAAAAGGAGACGGTATTGTTTTTGTCACCCCCATTGAACAGGCTATCCGAATACGAGATGGAGAACAGGGATCAGATATTCTCAATTAACGGCAACAATTTAAGGTTGCTTTAAGTAAGGTATCATTACATTGAGAACAGACAAATTCAATCAGTGTTAATCTAATCAACAGAAAATTCAAGGTGGCTACTATGAAACGTTTAATCCTTACGCTCTCAATTACTCTTTTAATGGCCGGAACAATATTTGCTCAGCAAAAGCAAGGGGATATGGGTGAGAAGAAACAGCAGATGCAGGAGATGATGCAAGATTCCACCATGCGTGCCATGATGATGGAACATATGGCACAGAATCCCGAAATGCGCAAGCAAATGATGCAACACATGATGAAGTCCGGAAACATGGATCATTCCGTAATGAAAGGAAACATGAAAAAGTTGATGGATGATCCCCAGATGAAAGAACACATGCAAAAACACATGGACATGATGCAATCCATGATGGAGGATGAAGAAATGGATCATTCCAAAATGATGGAGATGGCCGGCGACTCTTCTATGATGAAAATGCACATGATGTGTATGCAGATGATGCAGGGTGACATGATGGATCAAAAAGGAATGATGAACAAAGAATCAAAGAAAGAAAATAAACATCAACAGCATCATAATTAATAAGATCCTACTCTAATATTGACTTAAAATATATTGAAGTCATGTTTTATGATCATCACTTTATCGGGATGCACTGGGTCTGGTGGATCGTTATAACGCTGACCATATTATTCCTTGTATTTAATACCCTGCCCTATCGTTTTTCTAATTCCCGTGAAGATCCGCTGGATATCTTGAAAAAAAGATTTGCGCGAGGGGAAATTGAAAAGGAAGAATATCAAGAAATGAAACGCATTATCGAGGAAGGACACCAGTCCTGACAACTGATTTTACTAACTTTCAAACTGTCTTATGGCCCAGAGAGGAAAACAACATACACGTAGCCGATACGATTTTATTGCTCCTCTCTATAACGCTATGGAATGGCCTGTTGAACAGCTTCTTTTCAAGCGTTGGCGAAATGAGCTCTGGGATCAAATAACGGGACCACAAGTTCTTGAAATTGGAGTGGGGACAGGCAAAAATATCCCCTACTATCCCGAAAAAATTGAATTAACGGGTATTGACCTTTCCCCGGGCATGCTCAAACAAGCAAAACAGCTGTTGGCTGAAAAACAACAAGACCGTATCACTCTTAAAGAAATGGACTCCCAACAGATGGATTTCTCTGATGAAACCTTTAATGAGGTTGTTGCTACTTTCGTATTTTGCTCGGTTCCCAACCCTATCTTAGGATTAAAAGAAGCCCTGCGGGTCACCAAGCCCGGTGGCAAACTGCATCTACTGGAACATATGCGTGCTAATTCACCTTTTTTAGCTTCAGGAATGGATAAACTAGATAGCACCATTCATTATCTGAGTGGCGTACATATTGCTCGCAGAACCGTTTCAAATGTTAAAAAGGCAGGATGGAATATTGAAATCGTACAGGACTTAACATCCGGTGGCATTGTCAAAAAGATTGAAGCCACAAAATCCCATTAACTTTGGGATTCTTCTACCAGTGGCAATTCAACTACAAACGTACTCCCCTCTCCTTGATCATCGCTATACGCCCGAATCTTTCCCTCATACAGCTCAACAATGGCTTTCACTAAAGGCAATCCCAATCCACTGCCGGGACTTTTCTGCACATCCTGTTGATTAGCACGGTAAAATCGCTCGAATAGATGTTTTTTCGTTTCTTCATCAAATCCAATACCTGTATCACTAAGATGGAATACCGCCTTGCTACTAGATCGCTGTAGGTGTACGTCTATGGCTCCACCTTTAGGGGTGTATTTCAATGCATTGTCCAGAAGATTGTTGATGACTTCTTCTATATAAGCTCCATGCGCGTTAACTTGCAGATCCGGATCAATCAGTATATTCATATCGATATTCTTTTCATCAGCCTTCTGTTGATGTTCTTCTAATACCATCTCAGTAATGCGACTGATATTAACAATCTCCGGCTCCGAGCGATGCACCGATTCTACTCTTGACAGCTGAAGCAATAGATGTACCATCTCGCTCATGCGTCGGGTTTCCGTCAGCATTCGCTGAATGGTTTCTCGATACTCCTGTTTTGAACGAGGCTTCCGCAGAATAATTTCTGCATCGCTTTGCATGGACGACAGCGGCGTCATCAGCTCGTGGGCGGCATCAGAGGTAAAGCGTTTTTCCCGTTCAAACCCTTTTTGCAGGCGATTAAGCATCATATTAAAGGTCTCAGCCAGGTCGGTAAGTTCATCCCGGACCTGATAATTCACGGGGATGCGCTTGTCCAGATCTGTGGCCGTTATCGATTTGGCGGCAT
>CAYRDO010000324.1:0-3171 GCA_964422985.1 uncultured Rhodohalobacter sp.
GAATACCTGATCGGGCGCCTGCTTGACAACATGCTGATTAATCTTGGACTGCAGGATGTGGCGGCCGAAGCGATGGAAGATGTCGGCCTGAATTATGATGAAGTTCGCAATGCAGAATGGGATGCCGGCCTTGGAAACGGTGGTCTCGGACGGCTGGCAGCTTGCTTCCTCGATTCAATGGCTACTTTGGGTATTCCTGCAACGGGGTATGGAATTCGCTATGATTATGGAATTTTCTATCAATCCATACAGGATGGCTTTCAAATTGAAAAACCGGATTTATGGCTTCGATACGGAAACCCGTGGGATATTGTTCGCCCAAAAATTCAATACAATGTACCCTTTTATGGTAATTCGCATGCCTATCACGATGAAGACGGTGAGCTGCAATTTGAATGGCAAAATACCCATGATGTACTGGCAATAGCCTACGACACTCCCATCCCCGGATATAAAAACGATGTTGTAAACAATTTAAGATTGTGGAAAGCGTCCTCCTCCTCGTCTATCGATCTGAAGAGCTTTAACCAGGGACAGTATATTGATGCTGTAAGAGATACTCAGCTTAACGAAAATATTTCGCGAGTTCTTTACCCCAACGACAAAGTTTTTGTGGGACAGGAACTGCGGCTGAAGCAGGAGTTTTTCCTTGTTGCCGCGTCTATGCAGGATATCCTCCGCCGCTTCAAAAAAACAGAAGACGACTGGAGAAAACTACCCGAAAAAATCTCTATCCAGTGTAACGACACACATCCTAACCTGGCTATTCCTGAACTGATGCGATTCCTGGTAGATGAAGAAGACCTGACATGGGAGACAGCATGGGATATTACGGTGGAAACGATGGCCTATACGAATCATACACTCTTGCCGGAAGCACTGGAAAAATGGCCGGTCTCGTTACTTCGAAATCTGCTGCCACGGCATCTCCAGATTATCTATGAAATTAATAGCAGGTTTCTGCAAAAAGTACAGGCCAGTTCCGATGATGACCGCGGGAAAGTCAGCCGCATGTCAATTATTGGGGAAGGTGAAGATCCGGTTGTACATATGGCCCATCTTGGAATTGTCGGATCAAGGAAAATTAATGGGGTAGCGGAACTGCACAGTAACTTGTTGAAGAAAACACTTTTCCGGGATTTTTATGAGATGTATCCTGAACGGTTCACCAATAAAACCAACGGAATTACCCCGCGGCGCTGGTTGAGGCAGTGCAACAGAGGTCTTTCTGATCTGATTACAGAAAAGATTGGTGAGGATTGGGTGACTGATCTTATGCAACTCAAAAAGCTTGAAGAGTTTGCTGAAGACGACAAGTTCAAAGAAAAATTCGTACAGATCAAACAGGAAAATAAACAACAGCTTGCCGATTACATTAAGGAGAAGAGGGATATTGATGTGGATATAAACTCGATGTTTGATATCCAGATCAAACGAATTCACGAGTATAAGCGTCAATTAATGCTCACGCTTTATGCGATCACTTTATATAATCGCCTGAAGGAAAATCCGGATCTGGACATTGTTCCGAGAACTATTCTCGTAGCCGGAAAAGCAGCTCCCGGTTATACACAAGCGAAGCTGTTCATCAAGTTGATGAATGATGTCGGCAAAAAAATTAATAATGACCCGGATATTCAGGGAAAACTGAAATTTATTTTCCTTGCGAATTACAGCGTTACTCTTGCTGAAAAAATGATTCCTGCCGCGAACCTTTCTGAGCAGATTTCAACGGCCGGATTTGAAGCTTCCGGTACCGGGAACATGAAGTTTGCACTCAATGGAGCACTAACTATCGGTACGCTTGACGGAGCCAATGTAGAGATTAAAGAAGAGGTCGGAGACGAAAATATATTCATATTTGGAAATACAGTGGATGATGTAGATAAGCTTCGCCACCAGGGATACAATCCGTGGGAATATTACGATGGCCATCCAGAGCTTAAGAAAGCGATCGATCAAATCCGTGATGGATATTTCAACGAGAACAAGGAGCTCTATCACCCGATTGTTGATTCGCTCTTAAATAAGGGCGACTACTTTCTGGTGCTGGCTGATTATGAAGCTTATATCAACAAACAGGCAGAAGTTGATGAACTTTACAAAAACCAGGATGAGTGGAACAGAAAAGCCATTTTGAATACCTCCAGGGTTGGAAAATTCTCTTCAGACCGAACGATTCGCGAATATGCTGATGAGATTTGGCGTGTTGAGGTGGATCGGTAATATTTACTTAGTTGTCTTAGCCGTCTGACCGCCTGGAGCGGTCTGACGGCTTCCAACTCATGGGATCCCTTTCTTAAACCGTTCCCGAAGTTCCACAATATAAATACCGAGTTCGTCTCGAACCTCTTTCCCGCGGCTGTAAAAATCCGAAAATGTTTCTTTGTCCAGAATCTTTTTGTCTCTCATCTCCTGGAGCGCGGTAAGCATTTGGTTGGCAGCGTTTAATCCTCGTTTACAGTTGGCAATATTGCCGCCTAACGATTCCAGTTCAAATCCAAAACCAAACCCGCCTGCAATTTTTGCCGGAGGAATAATCACAGAAGAAGCAAATGAGTTGATAGAATCATCATTTTCATTCTCAAATCGACTTTCAATAAGGTCAATTGAATCAAGTGTAAACTGATATGCCAACTGATACGGGGGAAGATTTTCGAAACGGTCGATTTTCGTGGGTTCATAGTCCGTTAATTGTTTCCATTCCTCGCCTTCCTCAACAATATCAACATCCAGGAATTCTTCCCATTTGTCATCATCTTCGGATTCATCCAATAGATGGTCCCAACCCATCTCTTTTGCGATAATGTTGTCGCGGTCGGGATGATCTAAATATTTTTCAAAAAGTTGTGAATATTTCTCCGTTCGTTTGTCGGCTTCTCTCATAAACTCTTCCCATTGAAACTCATCCCAGATTTCGGGTTCTTCATCATCTCCAAAAGCCGATTCTTCATTGAACTCACTCATAATATTCTCCACTTTAAGGTTTATTCGTATGAACCGAAAATGAGTGATTCCTTACAAAAAAAGTTGTTTGAAAGGGAATAGAAGAGCTTCATGCGTCAGAACCAGAACTTTGAAAAGAACAAATCTTTTAGTCGTCAGACGGATTTCCTTTGTTACTTTAACGTGTATTCGAGATAAGTTTCTGTGATTAAAATTTCAAGCTTT
>CAYRDO010000325.1:0-3141 GCA_964422985.1 uncultured Rhodohalobacter sp.
AGAGGTAGAGGTTTATCCCATTGAGTTCTTCCAGAGTTGATTATTCAGATTTAGTAACCGCTTTGCAGGAAAACAGGCAGCAGGAAGCAAATAAACTGCTTCAGGAGTTACTTCCTCGCTTGATAGATTACCTGAAAGTGACCATGGCTGCCGATGAGAAGGATGCCGAGGAATGTGTACATCAGGCCGTGTTAAATGTGATGGAGCAGATCAGAAAAGATAATATTCGTAAAGAGAAATATATCTTTATGTACATCCTCAGGGCTTGCAAGCACGAATATATCAGGTATGCTAAAGAACAGCACAAGTTCAATTCTCCTATTGAGGACCATGAACAGCATTTGGTGGATCCGGCCCACCAGTTCGAAAACCTTCTTGAAGAGGAACGTCAGATTATTCTCAGAGAATGTTTAGAAGAACTTCGAGCAAAATCACGAGAATTTATTGAATATTTTATAAACAAGCCGCGGGCCACAACTAAACAGGCAAGTCATCATTTTGACATTTCCGGAGCAAATGTCAGGACGAAAAAATCCCGAATATTAAGTCGTCTGCATCACTGTGTTAAACGAAAATCGAACGAATGACCGTCACAGTTGGCAGACCAGTACTTAATATATAAGTTTCTCTGTCGAATAGTCAGGCATTATCTCCAACGGGTACTATTTGATTCTTGACAATCGCATATATTCGATCTCCGGGTCCGGGTTTAATTACATGGGTACCGGTGAACTCCCCAAAAGCCGGAATGACACCCCGCTGTTTCCCAAAGAAATAACAAGGCAATTTCATTGATTGCCGCCCTTTCCCTCGTAGCTGAACGGCTGGATGGATATGTCCACTCAATAAATAATTTGTGTCGGTATCTGATATTTCAAAAGAATTGAGATCATGAACCAATAGAAAAGGCTTCATCCGAAGTTTATGAAATAGATTGATTCGGGAAGCATGATAGGTTTGACGATCGAGGATGTCATGATTTCCGATTACAAGGGTGACTTTCAACTCAGGCCGATTTGATCTCCATTCAAAAAACTGTTCCCATTCACGGTTTTGACGACTATGGAAGAGATCACCTAGAATAATCAGGTGATCAATCTTCATTGCTTTTAGTAGTGCATTCAACAGTTCAAAATTTGTGTTGTTTACACTGGCAGGTACAGGAATTCCATTCCGGCGAAAATGTCCGACTTTGCCAAAGTGTGGATCGGCAATCATCAGTACATTTTCTTTCTCCCAAAAAATGGCTTTCTGGGGAAGCAGCCAAAGCCGCTGATGCCTCAGATGAATGAGCCTGGCGTGTTTGAATGGTTTCATATGGTTGCTTGTTTCTCATGGTCAATCTGCATTTTCTTAACCTGGTCGATTAGTTTCTCGGAGGTGAGGCGTTCTCGTAAGCGGTCAACCATTATCGGGAAGGCCAGTGGCGTAAACTTTTTGGTATGTTTAAGCGTAATCTTTTGAGATTGGATCCGTTTTAACGCTTTGCGTAGCCGCACTTCATCGAGTTGGTATGAAAGGACCTCATCATAGGCTTGCTGCAGCAACAGGTTATCGGGTTCATATTCTGAGAACACATCGAAAAAGAGACCCGAAGACATCTGCAGGTGGCGTCCCGCTTTTTTCTGTCCGGGGAATCCCGGAAAGATCAAACCTGAAATTTGGCATATTCCCCGGAAACGATGTTTGGCCATTTCTGTATCGTTTAAACTGGAAAAAATATCGTCCACTAGGTTCGTGTCCGAGAAAAGATTCTGTTCAAGCGCTTCTTCTATGGGAATATCCTGATCTGATAGTAGTTCAAATCCATAGTCATTCATGGCAATAGAGAATGTAATCGGCATGGTTTGCAGGATACGATAAGCGATCAGGGCCGACATTCCCTCGTGCACGTATCGCCCTTCAAAGGGATAGAAAAAGAGGTGGCACCCCTCTTTAGAGTAGGTTTTTTCGATTAACAGTTCATCTTCATCCGGGAGTTTCGACCAATCACTTTGAACATCAAGAATTGGCTGTATCGCCCGTAGTTCCACGTCATCGGTTGATCCCTCTATAGCTTCATGAAGTTTATGGCGAAGCAGTTTGGACATATTAGAAGAGAGCGACATGCGACCGCCCATCCAGCTTGGCACAATTGCCTTGGAGGCGTTAGACCGGCGGACATAAGCCGTCATATCTTTGGTACGGATCAGCTCCAGGGCACGTCCGGCAAACCAAAAGGTATCTCCCGGATTCAGTTTGGTGATGAACCACTCCTCAATATTGCCAAGCGTAGCCCCTTTCATATATTTGACCTTCATCATCGTATCGCTGGCGATAGTTCCGATCGACATGCGGTGCCGTCGCTTGATTTTCCGATCGGTCACCTTGTAGAGCCCCTCTTTCTCAACCAGCTTCGAATACTCGTCATAACGGGTGAGTGAATCGCCGCCAGTGGTAAGAAAGTTCATGATCCAGTTCCACTCTTTTTCCGATAGCGTTTGGTAGGCAAACGTAGTACGGAGTTCCTGGAAAATTTGACTGGGATCAAATCCTTCAGATACACCCAGTGTAATTAAATACTGCACGAGCACATCATACGGTTTTAAAATGGGATCCCGACTCTCCATCGCCGTTTTGTTTCGGGCAGCGGTTTTCAGTGCTGCGGCTTCGATAAGTTCAAGTGCGTTCGTTGGAACAAAGTAGATTCGGCTGGTAGCCCCCGGCTGGTGACCGCTGCGGCCCGCGCGCTGCAGAAAACGAGCAACTCCCTTGGGACTTCCAACTTGGACGACCGTTTCAACCGGGGTAAAATCGACACCGAGATCCAGACTGGAGGTGCAGACAACGGCTTTGAGGAGACCTTCATGCAGAGATGCTTCAACCCAACTGCGTATTTTGGAGTCTAATGATCCATGATGCAACGCTATGGAGCCGGCAAGTTCGGGCTGGGCATCCAGCATTTGCTGAAACCAGACTTCCGACTGTGAACGGGTGTTGCAGAAGATCAACGTGGACTGACTGTTGTTAATTATAGGCAGCACCTTTGGTAACAGCTTTGTGCCCAGGTGCCCGGACCAGGGAAATTTTTCCACATCTTCCGGAAGGACCGAGCGGACCTCCAGCTTTTTCTCAACACCGGCCTTGATAATTGTGGCTTCC
>CAYRDO010000326.1:0-3101 GCA_964422985.1 uncultured Rhodohalobacter sp.
TCCGAAGTTTGCCGGTCACGAACCCGGAGTAAATTATAAAAATACATTTCGGGTTGAGGATGGGCTTCTCAAAGTTTCCTATGATGAGTATGAAACGTTTGATGACAAGTTTGGTCACCTTTTCTACGAACAGCCATACTCGAATTATAGGATTCGGCTCGAATATCGGTTTGTAGGTGAACAGATTCCTGGCGCGCCTGATTGGGCCTGGCGAAACAATGGGATCAAATTTCATTCTCAATCCCCGGAATCGATGGGAATCGATCAGCCCTCGCCGGTTTCTATTGAAGTACAACTTTTGGGAGGCAACGGAACAGACGAGCGACCAACCGCAAACATCTGTTCGATGGGCACGCACATCGTGATGGATGGAGAGTTGATCACACCACACTGTACCGAATCGAGTTCAAAAACTTATCACGACGATCAATGGGTAACGGTGGAGGCAGAAGTTCACGGCGGAGAGATCATCAACCATTACGTAAATGGAGAGAAAGTTTTGACCTACAGCAAACCTCAATATGACACTTCCGATCCAAATACAGAACATCTCATCCCTGAGAATGGAGACATGATCATCAGCGGAGGCTATATCGCTCTTCAGGCCGAAAGTCATCCAACACACTTTCGAAATATTGAGATTTTGGTTTTGGATGAATAATCACCCTTTGCGCTTTAAGTAGAATAAGCGCGGAGTACGCAAAGAGAGGCTGAGTTTAAATACTCGTACAACATTACCCTATTAATAAAACTCCCCGGCCGATGATCAATCGACAGGGGAGCTGAGGTCATTCGGCTTATCGCCGAGGGCATCTTATGATTAATAATGTCATTTCGAAAGAGCGTTTGTTGCTCCTATCAAGTATATAGAACACAATGGTGATCGGCTGGCAATATGTCCTTACTCAAAGAATTTCTTACTTATAAATATTTTTAAACACCTCTCCTTCCTTCATTACGAAAGCGACATTTTCAAGTGTACGAATGTTTTCCAAAGGATTTTCCTCCACAGCAATAATATCTGCGAAGTATCCTTCTTCAATTAATCCTATTTTTCCATCTCCTGAAACCAAATTCCCGGGATGCATGGTTGCCGATTGCAAAATTTGCAAATGAGTCATTCCCGCCATTTCATATGATCTATAGCTACCAACCGTCACCTGGCCTCTTGTTAGATCATCAATCGCATAATACGCATCCGATCCAAAGGCAATTTTAACATTAGCCTCTAAAGCTCTTTGTATTCTTTCCTGATATCGTTCAACCCCAGGTGCATCCGTTGGTACAAGGTATACATCTTTTTCTGCCATCAGATTCAACACCTCTGTTGAAATTGTATAGCCATGCTCGATAGAATGTACTCCTGCTTTTACAGCCAAAAGGGAAGGGCCATCTCCATTTGTAGCATGGGCAGCCACTTTTAGTCCGGATCTGTTTGCTTCATCAACAATAGCGCTCAATTCTTCCTGGCTTAAAACCAGGCGACCGTTATTAACAATAATTTTAATGACATCCGCTCCATCATATATGGATTGTCTTACGGCCTCACGAGCTTCATCTACACTATTTATCTCTACATATTCTTTGGGAATTATGAAGTTCTGTACTTCATGAGTCATTTTCACAAACTGCCCGCCAACAGGGGAAAGAGCCCTGGTAGATGTAAATAGTCGTGGACCTGTAATCCAACCTTTATTAACTGCATCTCGCAAGGACACAGCGGCGCTCATCCCTGAATTTCCCAAATCTCTTGCGGATGTGTAACCGGCAAGCAGCATCTCTCTGGCATTTTTGGCACCCAATAAAGCCCGGTCACCTTCAGTTAATAATACCGTTTCAGTAATTGTATTAGAGCCGGGAATGGCTTCGAGTTCGAAGCGGTATTCATGACATAAATGGGTATGAGCATCAACTAAGCCCGGAAGAATGTATTGTTCTGAAAGATCTATAAGATGGGAATTTTCCGGTATTTCCAAGTCCTGTCCCGCCTTTTCTATTTTTCCATTCCTGATATAAATAACCGGATCTTCAATCGTTTCTCCGGTTTGAACATCTATCATTGCTTTCGCAATGAGAACCGTGAGCCCTTCTTGATTATCTTCAACAATTTGTGCTTCCATCTTTACACTTAAAAAAAGAAGGAGAAAAATGTTTAGAAAGATCGCTTCTAAAACCTTGGAATGGAGCTTGTGATGAGTTGAGTTAATCATATTTTAAAAATCTATTAGATTGGTGCCTTAAAATTCTTTTCCAAATATAAGGAGAGGCTCTTTACCCTTCCCGTTTTCTCAGATAAACATCTCCGCTCACGGATTCCAACCGAATGCTGAGGCCACCACTGCCGATGGCTCCGCGGAGTTCATATCCAACCAAAGGAAGCTCTTCTTGTTTATTATTGAAAGTGAGGTTGTCCAGGTTGCTGTACGCTTCACCGGTAACGGTTTGCATGGAGACATCGGCTCCATTCATTTCCGGCCAGCTCAGATCCACATACCCGCTGATCGATTTTGCATCAACCGGGCCGTTGAGATCAAATAGTTCGATATCAGCCGAAATGGTTTCTAATTCCAGATCGCTGTTTCGGGGTACATACACTTCAAAAGTAATATTGCTGCAAACGAACTGCTGGCCATCATTCCAGGAATAGGAACTGTACTTGCTATCGGGACAATCGGATCTTCGTCCGCCCTCCAGTTTGTCCTGATCAAAATCCGTTTCAATTCGAACGCCCTGATTGTCTTCGACATAGTTTACTACAAACGCATCGTTCAGTTTTCCACTGTTGATTTCAACCACCGCCCGAAATGAAACTTCATCTTTATCCCAGCCTTTTATCGTGATATGCTCGCCAAATTGAAGGTTAAGCTTCACATGATCACTTGATCCGGCTGAGAGTGTCTTTTCTACAATTCGTTGCTGGGCATCGGCATTTTGAAATCCCATCAAACCAACAAACACAAAGGTTATCAAAAAAACTGTTGTAAACTTTTTCATGATTAATTTCTCCTTCTATGAAAGAGCATAGTTTTCAGACTTATGTTCTTTCAGTCAAATTTTTAATTACCTCGCAGGTAGATATCGCCACTTACGGATTTCAGGCT
>CAYRDO010000327.1:0-3092 GCA_964422985.1 uncultured Rhodohalobacter sp.
GTATCGATACGAACGTTGTTCAGAACGTAATGGAGCGTTCAATCCGAGTGTTTGTGAATAAGTCCCTCAGTAACGATACGGTGAAAAGTTCTTCGGTATGGCATTTTTTAAATCAACAGATTGGTTTTTCGAGATCTGCAGTTTCATTGATGAGTGGAGTACTCATTCGATCTTTGATAAATATTCGACTCGCAATAAAACAGGGTGACAGAATAGAGAGCGTGTAGCTGCTGCCACGCAGGAAAAATATGTTTATGAAATGTATATAATTACGGAATTATATGGCGGGTTGGGAAACCAAATGTTTCAATATGCCGCGGGGCGGGCTCTGTCATACCGGTTACAGATTCCTCTCAAACTCGATCTGTCAAAGTTCGAGGATTATACCTTGCGCAGCTACAAGTTGAATCATTTTGATATTCAGGAAGATTTTGCTACACCGGAGGATTTAGAAGCCTTTTCACCCCCGGAAAAAGGGTTGCCCCTGGTACTTTTCAGAGCAAAGAACTTCATGAAGCCACGCCATCAAAAAAAAATTTTTATTGAAAAAAAAGTGGGGTATGATGAAGATTTTAATCGTATTTCCGGGAGTTGCTGGCTGAAAGGCTACTGGCAGTCTGAAAAGTATTTTGAACCTATTGAGAAGCTCATCCGAAGAGAATTTAAACTCCATGAAGAGCCCGATCCATTAAACCGGGAACTTCTGAGAGATATCAAAGATAAATTATCGGTGAGTGTGCATGTCCGGCGGGGAGATTATGTGGCCAATCCCGTAACCAATGAAGTTCATGGATTTTTGGGTACATCCTATTATGAGAAGGCGATCCAATATTTGCAGTCTAAGATAAAATCTCCCGTCTTTTTTGTGTTCTCTGATGATATTGAATGGGCAGAAAAGAATTTAAAAACAGATCACCCGTTGGTTTTTGTAGATCATAATGGAGGGGAAAAGGATTACGAGGACCTGCGTTTAATGTGGAATTGTAAATATCACATTATCGCCAACAGTTCATTTAGCTGGTGGGGAGCCTGGCTCAGCAATTATGACGGACAGTATGTAATTGCTCCCAAAAATTGGTTTACTCCCAAGATTATGGAGAAAAAGGGCGAGCTGGAAATTGTACCCGACAGGTGGATAAGGTTATGAATCCATATGTAACTGTTTTGATGTCTGCATATAATGCAGAAACGTTTATTGGAGAAGCTATAGAAAGTATACTGGATCAGACATTCACCGATTTTGAGTTTATCATTGTTAATGATGGATCAAAGGATTCCACGAGAGAGATTATTCAGTCCTACAGGAATAAAGACGGGCGGATTAAGGTTCTGAATAATCGTGTGAACAAAGGCTTAATCTATTCATTGAACAGGGGATTGAATGAAGCCGGGGGGAAGTACATTGCAAGAATGGATGCTGATGACATCAGCTTGCCAAATCGCCTTGAAACTCAGGTCTCCTTTATGGAATCGCACGACGAAGTGGGGGTATCATCGGCCTGGATGAAAACATTTGGAGAAGGCAAAGAGACTGTTTGGCAATCACCTCAGGATCATGAAGAAATTATGGCGACCCTGTTTTGCAATAACTGTCTTTGGCATCCGGTAGCGATCATACGAAAAGACATTTTGGATGAGTACAGCCTTCGATATGATCCGGATTATCCGAAAGCTGAAGATTATAAGCTTTGGCTGGATATTGCCAAACATAAAAAGCTCGCAAATATTCCTGAAATACTGCATCGGTATCGGATTCATGATCGGCAAAAAACGCGGCTCGATTCAAAATCCAAGTCAAAAAGAATAGATAAACCGGTTCAAATCAAGGAAAGAAAAGGTATACGCCAGAGTTTGCTGGCTGATTTCCTGGGACGCGAACCGGCAGAGAATGAGTTGGTTTTACATGCAAAACTGTTTTTCGAAATACCTTTTAGAGGAAAAGTTGAACTGGCCCATATTCGTGAATGGGTTCATTTTTTGAAAAGTGAGAACAGCAAAATCGAAAGATATACTGAACCGACTTTCAGTAATCTCCTGGAGGATAAATTCCGCCGAACAAAGGCCAAGAGTTTTAAGTATTATGCAGCTACAGAAAACAGGTTCGGCCCTAAAATTCTTTGGAAGCTATTCTTTTCAGATGAGCAATATTATCAAAGTTTCTCGAATAGAGAACTTCTGTTTATCATTCTCAATTCACTTGTTTTGAGAAAGAACAGATGGTACTCTTCGGATTAATCTTCCAATGAAATATGTATATTCGAAACTATATCGGTCCAAAATGTTGCAATCAATTGAAGATTCTTCAGCCCGGACACAAAAACATTGTCTGGGCCTACCGATGATAGTTTATCAAAATGTGGCTTTAATTGAACAGACGACTTTTCTACACCAAATTTGTTTCCTTACGATAGGACAATTCGATAGGATAGAACCCGGGGGATTCATGTTAAGATTAAAATAACGTCAGTTCGATAGAACATGCAGTCTTACATGCTTTTTAATATGAATGCAGCTCGATTTAATCTCCCCTTGAGGGGAGAGCCCCAAGCTTGTTGGGGGAGGGGTGTAAAACAGAACACGTCATCCCGGGCCCCGACCCGTTCATCTTTTGCCCGCGAAGCGATATCTCCGTTCGTTGTGATGGGGTGGTCGGTATCAACGTTCGTGCGGACCCACCCCTCAGTCCCCTCCCTATGCTGCAACAGAACAGCACAAGGAGGGGGAGGATTCATATGATTATTGCAAGACCACGCGATTGGCCCACCCTCCTCAAGGAGGGATTTTTTTTCGTGCAATCACTGATATTGGAGTATCCGGGAAAAGATTTTTATCCCGAACTCAGGTTATTTTAGTCTCAAAAGTACCGGTTTTCTCGGTTTAAAAATATTTTGGACGGTATTGATTCGAAACAAAGAATTAAAACTAACGTGGTTGCCGGTTGACTATAGAAGTGACCTTGAAGCGTCTGAAGTCCCGATTGTATCGGGCGGAAGTCCTTCAAGCGTCACAAAGAATCTGCGAAAAGAACGCTTCAAGGACCTACGGACGCTTGAAGGTTCTTAACCGGTAAACGCGTCAGGATTCTCTTTCCA
>CAYRDO010000328.1:0-3028 GCA_964422985.1 uncultured Rhodohalobacter sp.
ATGGAGCTAAGCCCTTTCGATACGGAACAAATTGGCATCAAAACTCTGGAGAAGAGTTTGATGAAATCGAAGTCTAAAAAATCACTCAAAATAGGTCTGCCGAAAGAGACCTCAAATGATGAAAGACGACTCTCCCTGACTCCGGGCGGCGTGTCCATCCTCACAGCAAACGGTCATGAAGTTTTTGTGGAGAAAAATGCCGGGATTGATGCACACTTCTCAGATCATGAATACCAGGAAGCGGGAGCTGAAATTTCATATAGTGCCGAAGAGTTGTTCAGTAATTCCGAGATGATTGTAAAAGTGGCACCTCCAACGAAGACCGAGTTGAACTGGATGCAGCCGAATCAAATTTTACTTTCGGCATTACATTTAGGACACACCACCCACGAATTCATGGAAACTCTCATCAAAAAGGGAGTTAGTGCCATTGGGTATGAATTTTTAAAGACTGAAGATGGGGAATTTCCGATCGTTCGAATGATGCATGAAATTACAGGCTCTATGTCTGTGCAAATTGCTGCTCACTATCTCGAAAACAGCAGCGATGGACAGGGAATTATGCTCGGCGGAATTTCAGGCATCCCACCTGCAACTGTGGCCATTTTAGGAGCGGGAATTACCGGTGAATATGCCGCGCGAACTGCTCTCGGATACGGCGCCCAGGTTTTTGTAATGGATAACGATTTGCCACGACTCCGGCATTTGGAGAATGCACTGGACCGGCGAATTATCACTGCAACGGCAAATCATCAGTATCTATCCACAGCTTTGGGTTTTGCAGATGTAGTGATTGGAGCGGCTATGACGGAAGGCGAACGCGCTCCATGCTGGGTCACCGATCCCATGGTTCAGGCGATGAAACCGGGTAGTGTTATTGTGGATACCGTTATCGATCAGGGCGGATGTGTTTCCAGCAGCGAACCTACAACCCATTCAAACCCGGTTTTTAAAAAATATGACGTTATCCATTATTGCGTACCAAACATTCCATCCAATGTAGCACGAACAGCCACATATGCCCTCAACAATGTGATTGTGCCCTACCTGATTGAACTCGGTGATGCCGGGGGAATTCATGATTGCCTATATAGAAATACAGCATTGAGAAATGGCGTTTATACATACAAAAAATACCTCACTAAAAAAGCTATTTCTGAGCAGTATGAAATGCCCTTCCGTGATATTGATGCGTTGATAACAAGTCAGATTTGAATGGAGTGAATATTGAAATGTTAGAAGGAAGAGCATATCTATCTCACCGCTTAGAGCGGTCTGACGGATAGATATAATTATGATGATGAATTGATCGTTTGTTTGACGAGCCGTAAACCTGAACCTTAAAACATTCAACTTTAAACCTTCCAATGCCCTCTTCTGAATTAAGTGAAAGTAATTATCGACGAATCGCTTATATCAATTGGGCGTTATCGGTTCCACTGTTGCTGATTTTTGCATGGCCGTTCTACTTTTTGTGTGAAATTTTTCACATCCATAAAGCAATTTCACTGCCCGGCTCAATTATTTTTGGCTTGCCATTCATGCTTACCATTCTGCACGGTCATGTTACAATGGCTCTGGGAGCTGCACACAGGAAACACTATTATTCCTGGCTAAAAGATCGCCCTCTTACTTATGGATTGCTTTTCCACTCCATCATAATCAGTACACGCTTTCGTCTCTTTCTTTTCTTTTTGAGCATAGTATTGCTCGCGATTGGGTTTATCATTAGATAAAAAAAGCCGAACAATCAAAGACTGTTCGGCTTCATTAGGTTTGATTTTTTAACAGTGAGCCGGATGTAATTTTAGATCAGGTCTATAAAGTCTCCCTTTGAGGGGAGACAGTTTCGATTCCTGAATCGGAACTGAGGAGTGTCCACATATTGAATACTGAACTTCCCCCTCGATCTACCATAAATTCTTATGGCAGATCATTCCCCATTCAAAGGAGGAGTTCTAAAACGCCTCGCCTTCCTTAATATCATCCACCACGGATGGGTCCAGTAGTGTGGATGTATCCCCAAGGTTTTCCAGATCGTTGGCGGCAATTTTCCTTAGCACACGTCTCATAATTTTTCCGGAACGTGTCTTCGGCAGACCGTCAACAATCTGCATCTTATCCGGCTTGGCAATTGGACTAATAATCTTCGTTACGAGTTTATGAATCTCATTTTTAAACTCCTCTTTGTCCTTCGGCTGATCCTCACAAATAATAAAGGCAAAAATACCCTCACCCTTAATATCATGCGGATAGCCGACAATTGCAGTTTCCACAACATTTGGATGCTCATCAATCGCATTCTCGATTTCTGCAGTTCCGAGTCTGTGGCCGGAAACATTCAGAACGTCATCTACCCGACCGGTGATTCGATAGTAACCTTCTTCATCACGCCGGCAGCCATCACCCGTAAAATAGTAACCTTTATAGGCACTCATATAGGTTTCAAGGTATCGGTCGTGATCTCCCCAAACCGTTCGTGCAATTCCGGGCCATGGATGTTTGATACAGAGATTTCCACTCACACCATTACCTTCGATCTCGTTCCCGTTTTCATCCATTAATACAGGAGAAATTCCGGGCAATGGCAGTGTTGCAAACCCGGGTTTTGTTGGGGTGATTCCGGCCAATGGTGAAATTGCAATTCCGCCTGTTTCTGTCTGCCACCACGTATCCACAATGGGACATTTACCACCGCCCACATGATCATGATACCAGTGCCATGCCTCTTCATTAATGGGTTCACCCACACTTCCAAGTACTTTCAGTGAACTCAGATCATATTTCTTCACATAATCCAGGTCGTAACTCATCAGAGCCCGAATAGCTGTTGGCGCAGTGTAGAAGTGTGTGACTTTATATTTTTCAACAACTTCCCAGAATCGACCGGCATCAGGATAGGTCGGTACACCTTCAAAAATAATTCCAGTTGCTCCGTTAAATAGCGGACCATAAATAATATAAGAGTGACCTGTAATCCAGCCCGCATCAGCCGTACACAAATACACATCTTCCTCTTCAACCTGGA
>CAYRDO010000329.1:0-2964 GCA_964422985.1 uncultured Rhodohalobacter sp.
ACCGCCGTACGAGGTTTTGCAGACCTCTGCCTAACCACTCGGCCATGTCGCCTTTATTAGTATCGCCTCTGAATGATAAACAATCATATGTTTGAAAATCATTCAAATCAATAAACCTTCGTACGCCCAACAGGAGTCGAACCTGTAACCTACGGCTTAGAAGGCCGTTGCTCTATCCAGTTGAGCTATGGGCGCTAATTGGAATGAAGATTGGTGAGTGTTGAATGGCGAATTACAATCGCGCCCGCAATGAATTCAACATTCACAATTCAACCTTCCTAAAAGTCGGGGAGACAGGATTTGAACCTGCGACCCTTCGCTCCCAAAGCGAATGCGCTACCGGCCTGCGCCACTCCCCGTATAATCATTCACAAGTAATGAATGAGTTATTTTGAATCAGATTGTCAAAAGAATTACAAGATAAAAGTTTTTAGATCTGATTGCAATTTGAATGATGGTAAAATTTCAGTTTTTCCATAAATCTTTCCACATCTCTGAAAGAAACCCGATGGAATATGCAGTAAGCTGAGTAAATGCAGCTGCAACAGAAAGAAACGCTATCCAAATATTTTTTTCCCTGATTAACGAGCTCAAAAAAAGGCAGCCTGCATAAAAGATGTATAACAAATAAATACGATTCAGAAAGTTGATGTCTGTAATCAAAAACACGATTGAGAGTATCAGGCCAATAAAAAACAGGGTAGGGAAGAGGTGGACTGGCTTTAGTTCTTCTGGATAAAATCGTCGAATGTTTATTCGGGCTCTTCCAAAAAAGTGAAGCTGCCAAAAAAAATGTCGTAGATTCGTCCGCCTTTTGTGATATACATACGCATCCTCAATAAGAGCAGATGTAAATCCACTTCTGATAATGCGCATACTAAATTCAAGATCCTCTCCCATGCGGGTAATTTTGTAACCGCCCGTTTTCTCAAAAACTTGTCGGCTAATTCCCATATTAAAACTTCGCGGATGGAAGCCGCCCAGATTCTTTTTTAAGCCGCGAATTCCCCCGGTGGTTAGTATAGAAGTCATGCTAAAGTTGATCGCTTTCTGAAGTGGCGTAAATGAAGGATGAGCCCGATCTGGTCCGCCCCAGCAGTCAACCGAATGATTGGAAAGAAATTGGTTAACCGTTGAAAAATAATGCTCAGGAATAATACAGTCGGAATCAAAAACCACAAAGTAATCGCCATTCGCTCGCTCAAATCCATAATTTCTTGAGAACCCCTGGCCACTGTTTTCTTTGTAATAGTAGTGGATGTCCAACCGATCTGAAAAACGTTCAACAACATTTTTCGAAGTTTTTTCGGAACCATCTTCTATAATTAGCACTTCAAAGTTTGTATAGGTCTGTTTTGTCAGACTCTCAAGTAGCTCACGAATTTCATCCGGTCGGTTGTAAACCGGGATGATTATTGAGTAGAACATCAATGCATTTCATTACAAAATTCTCGTTCTTTAAGTGAATTTGAATATAACAACATTAACGTATCATTCGATGAAGTTTCTTTTACCAGTAGTTTTTCTAATTAGCTATTCACCTCTGCTTTTTTCTCAAAATATTGATATTGAAACCGCACAAAGTTCTTATTCTGCCAATACATTTTCTGCCGGCGATGGGACTGTGACCGTTTCAGGTAATCAATTTGTGTTGGGATCCGCGCAGGTTGCGAATCCTGAGGCTTGGTCTTTTTCATCATCAAACCGCAGAGCCTCTTTCTTACAGAGAAGTAACGGCATCAACCTTTCGAGTTACAATGCAAATGGGGAGGCGCTGATCGATCAAAATCTTGAATTTTTTTCTGCCTCTGATAATACAATCAACACCTACCAATTCGATAGTGGTAAAATTATTCTGCGTGATAATGTTGCTAATTTTTCTTTTTTAACTGCAAAGGGAGAGACCGCTTACCAGGTATCCAACAGTTCCGGGAGTACAGATGGAGAGCAAGAATCCCAGTTGGCATCAAACCCGCTTGGTACCACAATTGTCTTGTATAATCCTGTGATCGCCTACGGTTCTGAAACCGGATCGAGGGCTCAAATCGTTTATGGTGACCAAGATGCAAACGTGTTTTTTACGAGCCGTGAAGATGAGATTAAAGATGTTCGAGTGAGCGAAAACGGTGAATTTATCACAATTGTATCGGCAGGCACAGGTGGAAGCACAGCAACGTTATACGACAGATTTGGCAACGAACTCTTTCAACAAACGAGTGATGAGGATCTGATTGGCGCAACGTTGAGTGAAAATGCAACGCATCTCACGATTTATTCCAGCGGAAGGGTTCAGGTTTATGAAGTGCCGGGTGGCCAGAGACTCGGAAGCGCGTCATCCAGAAGTTCCATCATTTTTGCCGGGTATGATCCGGTTGCTCAAACGATTGTTGCTCTTGGCGGATCGAAAAGCGGCTTAAGAATTGAAGATCCGGAGATTACAGCGGTGAGCATTTCTCAGCGTGAAATTGTGCGAGAAGATGTTCCCTTCTCGATTTCCACATTGAATTTGAGTCGATTAAATATTTTGACTACCGGTTCAAACTCCTACGAGATTTCTGGATTGAATAGGGATCTGTTGGTGGACATCTCTTTTTAATTGAACAGAAATGGATTTGATGACACGAGCATCTTGCTCGTGCCTCTTGTCATTGGCGCTAGGGAGATGCTCCCTCTATCAATGAGTTGGCTTGCCTATCATCTTAATCCATTTTGTTGATTTTACCCCATCAAAAGGATATTTAAACAAAAAAAGCACGTGACCACTGGCCACGTGCTTTCAATCATTTCTTAATAGATTACCTTAATCAGGCTTTGGCTTCCTGCTCAGATTCTTCTGATGGTGAGTTGTTTTCATCATCACCATTTGTGTTTTCTGATACAGGATTTTCCGGTTCAGTCCAATCGAATTCGAGTCCATCGCGGGATTTATTCATCTTAATTTTGATAAGTGATCCCTCAGGGTGA
>CAYRDO010000330.1:0-2963 GCA_964422985.1 uncultured Rhodohalobacter sp.
AGTCAAATTTTTAATTACCTCGCAGGTAGATATCGCCACTTACGGATTTCAGGCTCACTTCTACTCCGCCGCCATTCAGCGTTCCGTTGATTTGTCCGCTGCCGCCAAGACGAGTCATGTTCGCATTATTTCCACGACCTTCCAGTTCAAGATCCAAATCTGTGTAAACCTCTCCGGAGACAGATCCCAAGTTGAAGTTGGCATTAGAGTTGGTTGGCAGAGTAATGTCTATAAAGCCACTTACAAGTGAGATAGACGTCGGATTAGTCTGACTCAATTCTGAAAATTCGATCTCTACATCCCCGCTTGTACTGCTGGCGGTTATCGGTCCGGTGACGTTCGTCATATATATACTTCCGGTTTTGGAAAGGACTTCCACTTCGCCCCGGTGATTTTCGATCTCAAAATCGCCGCCGCCCCAGTTCACTTGTTCAACCATTAGACGAACTCTGTTTGGGATCATGATGTGATATTCACCATCATCGCGAGAGGCTGGAATAATTTTGAGCGTTCCGTTTTCTTCTTCTATAGACAGCCCAATTCCGGTGTTATCTTCAGCTGAGTAGTATAGAGAGCGCAGACCTTCCGCTCGTTCCGGGCGCTGCTGATCTTCATAGTCAAGGTTTTCGATAATCAATTCCGATCCGTCATGTCCTTCGATGGTTACATCACTTTGGCCAACTGAAAACTCCACACTCAGATCGGGTGAGTTTCCAAGATCGTGCCTGTATTCCTGGGCATTCACCTGTTGTACCAAAAAGGTCATCAAGACCGCTACAATAATTTTGATTGATTTTTTCATAGTTCTGTTTATTTATGGTTTTCTATTTTTTGAATTTGTTTGGTGACAATCCCCCTTGGAAGGGGGAAAGTGATACCGATCTGATTTATCAGAAGCGGTAGAGCTCGGGGGGTGTCCTGATGATCACGCTTACAACCCTAACACCCCTCTGTGATTCTCAAGAACATTTGAGAATCTCTGTCTCCCCTCAAAGGGAGACTTTGATGGCGCAAGCATCCTACTTGTGTCATTTTATCGTGTTAGCACGCCGAACCGTCGGGGCGCTATCCATTTATTACACTTTCAACTCCGCAATACTGCTTTCTAATCTCTGTTTCACAACATCCTGTGTTTCGGCTCTCAATAGCATTTTTTGCATTTCATTCACGGCTGATTTCTGTTTCATCTCAACCAACATGTCGATCAGCGTAATCTGCATCAGCGGATCATTTTGTTGGGCTAAAGAGGTCGTCAATGCTTTTCCAATTCTCGGTTCATCCCGGAATTTGAACAGAGCCTCGGCCGCCGCCATCCGGACGTTTACATTCTGATCGCTATTCATCGTGTAAATCAAAATCTCCGTGATCTCAGCATCGAACTGTGGATTGCTCTGTTGTAATCGCGAACTGGAATAGACAGCAGAAATTCGTTCACTCGCCGAGGCTTGTTGTACCGAGCCGAACATCAGCGCATTTTTCATTTGGCTGATCTCTTCTTGCATGGCCGCAAGTTGTTCATCGGAGGCTCCGTCTTGTTGATTGATCAGGAGCCCGGCAGTTAATCCGGTTAGTACTAAAATGATGGCTGCAGCGGCGCGGAGGGTCCAGGTCATGAATGATGATCGAGTGGACACCCCCCTGAGCTCATCTGAAGATGAACTCTGTCCCCCCTGAATGGGGGACTTCTGAGAGTCTTGCTCTTCGATTTTGGCGAAGGGATCAATCTCTGTTGAGGATGTTGCCATTGCCTCCGTGTAAGAGAACTGGTTGGCGTAGCTCTTCAGGTTATCTGGAATGTCATCCTGCCGGAAGAACTCGCGCAGTTCTTTTTCCTCTTCGAGGGAGGTATCTCCGTCGAAGTATTTATCAAGCAGTTGTTCAATTCTTTCGGTGTTCATAATTCTGATGCTTTAAGTATTCTTCGCGTACGGTTTTTCGGGCCCGCGAAAGATTGACCCGGATATTGTTGACGGTCAGTCCCGTCAACTCACTAATTTCTTCGTATTCATAATGCTCCACATCCCGCAGGTGGATGATGAGCTTTTGCTGCTCGGGCAGTGTTTCAAAAATATTGTGGATCGCTTTCAGACTTTCATTGAGCTCTGTTTCCTCTGCTGGATCGGGACTCCCGGAATGAAGAGTCAGCGTTTCCACTTCTTCATCATTTTGCTTGCGATATTTGTACGACCGCAGTTTATCCATACAAAGGTTTTTTGTCATCGTCATTCCCAATGCTTCCACACTGTTATATTCAGAAAGCCGGTTCCGGAGATTCCACAACTTCAGGAATGCATCCTGCAGGGTGTCCTCCGCTTCCTGTCGATTTCCCAGAAGCGTAAGTGCCACTCTGAAGAACTTATCACGTGATGGCAGAACCAGATTTTTAAATTCCTGTTTTGTCATTTCTGTTAATCAGACGAGTGAGATGGATGTTCATTACAGGAGAGTACGAAAAATTTTGGGACCCATCCCCCGGCCCCTTCCCTATTCCGCCAAATGATACGGAACAAGGAAGGGGAGTCAAGTCCCTCCTTATTGAGTGTTTTTCTCAATAGGGAGGGATTTAGGGTGGGCCCTTTGCGATACTTCGCGTACTTGGCAGTTTAAAGATGATAACCGCAAAGCCCAAGGAGACACTAAGCACAGCACCGCCGATAAATCACCGGCTCGTAAATTTCGTCCTGCCGACTCTTCTTAATTATCCATCAATGATGGATTCAACATACGAGCCCGGAATTCATTCCGGGTTGCATTGGCACGAGCGAGACGCTTGCGCCATTTGCAAAATTTTTCTGTAACCTTTCCCAACAGCAACAGTGTATCCTCATGAACAGGCTAACAAAAATATTTGATCGGTTGGATTCGAATTCGGACAACGCTTTAATGATGAAAGTAAGAGACGGCGACCTCGACAAGCTCGGGTTGCTGTTTGAGCGATACAATCGCCGCCTGTTCGGGTTCTT
>CAYRDO010000331.1:0-2950 GCA_964422985.1 uncultured Rhodohalobacter sp.
TTTCAGTTCTTTGATATTCGCCACCCAAATACAAAATGGTTTATCCCATTCAAAAGGCACTGATTTCTTAGTCATGCCATTGGGGATGAACCTCTGTTTTGGTGTATCAATAATATTCAAAAAGTCTTTATTATTGACTACCAAGGCATCAATATACTTGAATCCCCGATGGTTCATAAACCGCTTAAACATGATTCGGATATAATTTCGCACCCCAACCTTTTTATTCAATTGCCAAGGCTTCAAATCAATAATGTGCGAGACTGAAAAGATGAACTTAATATTTTGGCTATCGGCAAATTTGGCAACTTTATAAAAATGACGTTTATTATACCGCCAATAGATCACATCCGGTTGAAATGTCTTTAGTTGATGAATAATTGCACCCGCTTCCGATTTGCATGGGACAACCTCATAACTTTTGCCATAATCCTTCTTTTCGCCCATCATTGCCAGGTGCCGAACTTGATACCCTCGCTTAGTTAACTCAGTCGCTATAAAATCACATTGTAATTCACTTCCTCCGAGCGAATCGTCTCTGTGCCTGTTAACAATTAAAATCTTCATCAAATAATGGGCGATTCTATGTTTAATTCTTTCTGATTATCAGCCATTCTTCTTAACTGATTCTTTCAACCGATTTCCAATTTTGATGAAGAAGAAACCTGTCATCAATATCAGGGACTTAATAATACCGTACTCTTCAAACCGGCTTGAGATTTTTTTACTGGTGCTTTTCGAAAATCTGTCAATTTGTAACTCTGTATAATCAGACGCCATCTCTTTTTTCAGAATATTCTCTATGTCTGACAGATCTATCGAGTCGGCTTCCAACGCATCTTTTTCCTCAATCTTTAATTCTGAGAATTTCTTTACATAAACATCCTGGTTTTTATTGATGTACAGTTCCTCTCTGTAAAGCAATCCATTGGAGAATGCATTCAACGCTATTCTATAGTCCTCATCATGGTCTATTTTTTCTTTCCAAAATGGTATGATTGAATCTGTATAACTTAGATGTTTTCGTGCCTGAACAAACGATTTTCTAAAAATATCTTTATTAAACTGTTCATAATCATGCAATCCGACAATTTCAGGAAATGAAATTTTGGGATACCCTTTCTCCCCCATCGTTCGAACAACAAAACTTTCCGGGCGAATATCTTTACCCTCTTCCGGAATCAATGGCAGAGCTTTCTCTAATAAAGATGTTCTGTACAGATGATTTCCAGCCTCGCGTGAAAACGGAAAAAACTTATCATGAACGGCTCCCTGTATAACAAAGGCATTCGACTCCTGACTTTCGGCATACGTTACTAACGATGCGATACTATTCTTACGAAGTAGCACATCCGCATCCACACAAAACGTCCATTTTCTTTTTTCTGAAATCCCGATATTAAATGCCTTTCGAACAGCAGCAGAGAATGGCACTTCATTGGTCACATGAATCTCGTGGGGATATCCCTGTTCTTCGATGAGCTTCCGGCTGGCGTCAACAGTCCTCTCACCGGCGGCCCGTACGATGACGGTTACACGGTCGAATAAGTCAGAAATCATAGTTGCCATAGAATCACATGATAAGGAATTCCAAAGGATAGAATAAATTCGCCGGCATCAGTGATCCTCACCTACCCTTTGATGACAAAGTGCCCGAGATTTCTGCAACCACTTTTTCCAAAGCCTGAGAGCCATCTACTCTGTGGACATCCACACCCTTTTTCTCCAAAATAGTTGCCGCTAAAGACAGCAGATAATTGGTTTTTTTTGTGTAGTGAAGTATTTCCTCAGCATTCATTCCCTCATGCAATGTGGACCATCGGTCTCTCGATTGTACCCTCTCTAAAATTTTCTCTGCATCTGTTTCAAGAAAAAACAAGACATCCGGATGGGGCGCTGCATCTATATATTTTCTCAAAGCTTCATCGTTAAAACTTGGGGAATTTAAATGCATAATTCTGCTGACCAACCCCTCTCCCTGGTTCAATATACAATACCGATCATCAGCTTCCATCTGCTTCACAGTATCGATATATGCCATGGACCACATCACCATATAAACGGTTATAAATCGTTTATCGGCGCCGGTAAAACCTTCTTTGCAATGCTCATCTACCAAGTCCATCAGAACCGATTTAAACTCGGAGTAATTATCCCCTAAAAAAGTATCATTTCTATTCCGTACGAATTTCCACTCTGATTTCATCTCGGTTGAGCGAACCTTTTTCTTTCTGAATGGAGAAAATTCGTTGAGTGCCGTTTTGGCTTTTCTGATGATCTTTTCAGCCGTGCTTATATTCGAAAATTGCAGCTGACTGTAGGTTACCCAGTTATTCTCATAATTCCACTTCCGCTTCAGCGCAAAGTAGACGCTGGATTTACCAGAACCCGACGGACCAACGATTTCAACTATTTTGGGCATGTTTTAAGCAGATTGAGAATTATTTTGTCTTGTTTCCCGGAGTGGTTTTATGGCTGATACATTGTAGCCTGTTGTGATAATATCTGTATCAATAAATTTCTTCAGAAAAAGAGTAATGGGTCTTTTAAGAAAATACGTAACAAAAATAATCAGATGTTTTAGCACGTAGGTATGTTTTCCCTGGATCTTATTCATCCTCATCCAAAGAACATCAATCGCCTCAAAAGCGCTGTTTTTTTCAGATACTTCTACGTTTTCGAAATCGGATAACAAATGCTTCAACCCGTATTTTGTATAGCGGTAAAAATCATATGGCCGATCATGAATCGGGAAGATGAACGGGGTTGTCAAAATCAGATGGCCGCCCGGCTTTAAAGCTTGGTAGATAGTCTGAACCCCGAGGTGAGGTGAATGCAGATGTTCCAAAACTTCCGATAATACAACTGTATCAAACTCATTTTCATTGAACGGGTACGTATGCAGGTCGCCTACAATATCCGGTTCTCGATCGGCATCAATATCGAATGA
>CAYRDO010000332.1:0-2909 GCA_964422985.1 uncultured Rhodohalobacter sp.
GATTACACTAAAGCAGATCTCTGAATGGATTGATGACATTGCCGAGTTTCCCGAAAATATCAGGCGGCTAACGGAAAACTTGTCAGAAGAAGAACTGGACTGGAAATATCGACAGGATGGCTGGAGTATTCGGCAGGTGGTGCATCACTGTGCAGACAGTCATCTGAATTCAATTGTAAGATATAAACTGACATTAACGGAAGACGTGCCCACCATCAAACCATACCTGGAAGATAAATGGGCGGAACTCGCTGATACATTTGAAACACCAATTTCTGCCTCACTTTCTCTTTTGGATGGCCTTCATACCCGGTGGGTAGCACTCCTTAAATCAATGAGCCCGGATGATTTTGAGAAGAAACTGTTTCATCCGGAACAGGGACGGGAGTTGTCTCTAAAATTCATGACCGGGCTTTATGCATGGCACTGCCGTCATCATACCGCTCATATCAAACAGGCGTTGAAGCACAAGGGTGAATTCAACTAAAATATCCATCTATAAATTTCGGAGCAGTTGCTGATGGGTTGTTATGTAATTTTAGACTTAGATAAAGATCTATTACCGCTTCTGAAACTTAGTTTGGAATGCCATAATAATCCGTAACGGCGTGGTAATCTTTCAGGAAACCATTCTTCATTTTAGCTTCCACACCGCCGGGAATCATGACATATCGAAGTTGGTAACCACTCCAGTCAGATTGAACAGGAGTTGTACCATCCGATGCATCAAGTTGGATGACAATTCCTTCTATGTTTTCTTCGGGAACATCCCCAATAACAAATCGAAGAATGTCTGTTCCACTGGTATATGGCAGCGGAGTCATAGCTACTCCTTCTGGAGCTTCAACTTTTAAGTAAACCATAAGAGTACCGCTCATTATAAATTCTTCTTCCACTACGCGCGGTTCCTCAATATACATGGATTTGAAAGTCTCACCGTCTGAATCATTCCAGTTGATGTTGATCCAATCGGAGTAAATTACATTTGCGGTTCCGGGTTCACCTTGTGGACCCTGGGCTCCTTGTTCGCCCTGAGGTCCCTCGGGGCCTTGTGGTCCTTCCGGGCCGGTAGGGCCTTCGCAGGCCATGGAAAGTGTTAAAAAAAATACAATTGAAACGAAGTAGAGAAGGTTAGTTTTTCGCATCATTGAGATAGGTTTAATCTGCAGTTCTAGTGAAATTAAATGCTTATACATTTGTATGAACCGGAAATGCAGAAATCCTTACAAGATTTTCTTAGAAAATTTTAATGGTTTTTTGGATGAATAATGAAAATTCGTCCGTTCAGAAAATTTTTTGGTTCCACCCGGGAGATAAATAGCTGAAAACAGAGCAAATAAAAAAAGGAGAGATTTTTGCAGATTTACGACTTGGTAATGAGAGCTATTTACATATTTCTGTTATGAATGTATAAGGACAAGCATTTGTAGGTATTTTTACATCGTGTATGTAAGGGTTTTACCTACATAAAAGTATCTGTTGATTGATTAACTTTATAAAGGGGGAAAATGTTTGGAATCTTTTTTGAAATGAGGTGTAATACGAATCCTATCACCAATCTGAGAGACAATGCACGGGTCATCACTTTTAAAGAAAATAGACTTGTTGAATTATATTCAGCATGGGATTATTGTAATTGATACAAAGGGAACCATCCTGTACTGGAATTTGGCCTGCCAAGAAATTTTTGGCTATACGTTAAAAGAGATTGACGGGAAATCCTTGAAGTTACTGAACCACGATGATAGTTCTTCTGCATTTGAGCAGCTACTTAAAAGATGCAGCAGTGAAGAAAAATACAGTGGAAAATGGAATGCCACATGTAAAGATACCACCCGAATTTGGTTGGATGTTAAATCAAGCACGTTGTACGATGAGGAGAATGGAAAGCAATATTGTGTGATTTCAATAACCAATATTGAGCCTCTTGAAACTATAAAAGAAGATCTGGAAAAAGTAGCTGTTCTTGAGAAAACAATTTTTGAAACAAGTGCAGACGCAATTATTACAACCGATGGAGAGGGAAAGATTTTAAGTTTTAATCGTGCGGCCGTTCAGATGTTTGGGTACGAAAAAGACGAAATTTTTGGGGAAAATATTCAATCACTTATCCCTTCCTTTTACACTAAAAATCAAGATTTTTTGTCAAAAAGGTTTAAGAGCGATATGAAAACCATCACTTATGGTGGAGATATTGATATGCAGGGCTTGCGTAAAGATGGAACGGTTTTTCATATCAGTGCATCTGTGAGCAATATACCTTGGGAAGGGGAACGGATGTTTGTGGGAATTATCAGAGATCTTACTCCAAAAAGAGAATTGGAAAAACAGATGATTGATATTGCCAACGAAGAGCGGCGACGAATTGGGCGCGAGTTACACGATGGATTGGGTCAAATGCTTACCGGAATCCGGATGGTCTCAGAGAGCCTGGCCCGCAAATTAAGAGCCAACGAAATACCGGGTGCAGGCGAGGTACAGGAAATCTCAGAAATGGTAAAAGAAGCTGATGAACAGGCTCGGGCTCTTTCGCGGGGATTGGTGGAGGTTGATCTGGAAAAAAAGGGATTGAGTACTGCGCTGGAAAATTTAGCGAAGCGAATTCCCAAAACGTATGACATTGATTGTACGTACACAGAAACGGGCAGGGTTGAATTGGAGAACCACACAATGGCCCTCCATATTTATCGCATTGTACAGGAAGCGGTTACCAATGCCGTGCGGCATGCAGATGCAGAGAATATTCATATCCGTTTATCAACAAATGGAAAGCACACAGCAATAATAATTGAGGATGACGGCACCGGTTTCGATCCTAAATCGATGACTTCTAACGGATCGGGTATTCAAATTATGAAATACCGGGCCGACATCATGGGAGGAGTTTTGGACATTTACAGAACCAAGGA
>CAYRDO010000333.1:0-2897 GCA_964422985.1 uncultured Rhodohalobacter sp.
AATGTTAATCTGTAAAATTAAACTGCTAGGCCGTTTTGGGACGCTTGTTAGAGAAGGTATGCCCGTGGACGTGAATCTGTTTCAATCTCCAGAAAAATTTACCCATCATTGAAGTGGGTTTATCGCAAATGATCGTTGTGTGTGCATAACGCTCAAGAGTTTTGTCAATGTTTTCTAAATCTTCGAGCTCTATTACGACAAACTTTTCGCTATTCTTAATTTTCTTAAGCAAATACTTTTCCTGCGGAGTGGCATAACGAGTACTGGAGTACGTAAAACCGGTATACTCCCCGGCGAGTGCATCCCCGTGTTTAAAATGAATACTTTTCCTGTTTCCTTCAATGGAATCAAACAGCTCATCGATTTTTTTGTAGCAGGCGTCCTCGTTCAACAGAATAATATCACGCAGATCAACCTCCTTGTACATCCCAACTTTCTCCTCAACTCTTGGTAAGAGATCCTCCCTCGCTTCTTTGTAGGGGCCGACCACGAGCATCAAATAGTAAGAAGAATCAAGATCCAGATCCTTTAAATTATCGATGATCGATGAAACTTCTTTGTCGTTATATGAGAGTCTTTTTGATTCTGAAGATTGTTGCATGTCTGACATCATTCAAATCTATTATGATTTCCTCCATGATAAGGATTTACGAGTAAAATCTATAAATCTCATCAAAAATCAGAACATCCAAATAAAACCGAGCCGATTACCAAATCGGTCACAGGATTTTAAAACGTTCAAATGCAGCTTTTTCCAACTCTTCTCGCGCATCGGGATGAGAAATTTCAATAAGTGCTTTGGCCCGTTCGCGAAGAGCTTTTCCGTACAGATCGGCAACGCCATACTCAGTAACCACATAATGCACGTGAGCGCGGGTTGTGACCACACCGGCGCCCTGTTTTAAAAAAGGAACAATTCTCGAGTCACCTCTTCTTGTAGATGATGGTAGTGCAATAATTGGCTTTCCACCCTGCGAAAGTGAAGCTCCGCGTATAAAATCCATCTGTCCGCCAACGCCGGAGTATTGACGCGTTCCGATAGAGTCGGCACAAACCTGACCCGTGAGATCCACTTCAATCGCGCTGTTAATTGCCACAACATTGGGATTTCTTCGAATCACGGCAGTGTCATTTACATAAGCACAATCCAGCATGGCGATGTTCGGGTTATCATCCACAAAATCATATAATTTTCGGCTCCCAAACAGGAATGATGCCACCGTTCGGTTCGGGTGAATTCGTTTTCTGGAGTTATTGACAATCTCTTTTTCCAGCAGGTCGATCAACCCGTCCGAGAACATTTCGGTATGAACTCCGAGGTTTTTATGGTTTTGAAGAGACGCCAAGACCGCATCCGGAATAGACCCGATTCCCATTTGAAGAGTTGCGCCATCGTGAATGAGGTTGGCACAGTTTTGTCCAATCGAGAGTTCGGTTTCTGTCAATTCTGATGACGCGGCTTCGGGAAGCGGATCATCGGTTTCAACTGCAATGTCAATCGTGCTGCTGTGGATGATACCATCTCCATGCGTACGCGGCATATTCGGATTGATTTGGGCTATGACCAAATTTGCGTTTAGTACTGCAGCTCTGGTGGCATCAACTGAAACACCAAGTGAGCAATATCCATGTTTGTCGGGCGGGCTGACATTGATCAAAGCGACATCCAAATCAATAATACCCTTATTGAACAGATGTGGAATTTCGCTCAGAAATACGGGAATGTAATCTGCCTCACCCGTTTCCAAGGCTTTTCTCACATTGCTTCCAACAAAGAATGCTTTAGTCTTGAAAACATCTTTGTACTCCGAGCTTACATAGGGCGCTGCCCCCTCAGTATGCAGGTGATAGATGGTTATATCACTCAGCTCTTTATGCCGGTTTGTAAGTGATTTTACCAGTTGCTGAGGTGCGGCTGCCGCTGTGTGAATAAAAATGTTGTCACCCTTTTGAACCAGCTGAAGGGCTTTGTCTGAAGATATATATTTCATAGCTCTTGATCGGTTATGTTAGTTGTTTCCCCTATAAGAAAGATAACTTTTATAGGATCAAGAATGAATGAAATAAAGGAGATATCGGCTAAAAAAAATGCCAACTCCCCCTAAGGAGTTGGCACATTGATAAAGAAGAGTTGTCGAAATTAGTTAAAAGCCGCCTTCGCTTTGGAACCGGTAATCGTTCGGGTCGCTCTGTATCCGCCGGGGGTTTCCACCTCAATCAAAATACTGACCTCTTGCGGATCACTGCTTTCATCGTCAGAATCTTGCGCAGAAAATGTGAATCTCGTTACACCCGGACCAGGTGAGATTGTATTCGGTACTGAAATATCTGTCTCGCCATCCACGGTCATTCCATCAGAGGGAGTCACGGTAATTTGAGTATCATATGGCAACGGATTATTGTTGATATCCGTAATTGTCATGTTAAATGTTTGGCTGCCGCCCGGACCGATATTAAATGTGGACGGACTCACTTGAATTTTACTGCTTGCCGGCGGACCGGAAAACAGGATTGGAATTTCACGTGTAATCTCGTTGTCGTTTTCATCAAATGTATAAGCCCGTACAATTGATATGGCATCATTTGCCGGTGGACGAGGATCGCCAGAAATTAAATCAACGGTTACCTGCCCATCTGCATCCGTAACTCCGGAGCCCTGAATCACACCATGGGTTGAGTTGAAATAAACAGGAGTTCCCTCTTTTACGGGATTCGAATATTTATCACCCACAATTACGGTAATTTCATTTCTGTTTCCGTTGATTGTGTAAGCCTCAAAATTGTAAATATCAGATGCAATACTGAAGTGAGCTAAATCAGGAAATCCGCCGTGAATGGTCAGGAGAATCGGTTTTGAACGAATCGTTAATCCAACGTCAGGACGTTCAATAAGAGCT
>CAYRDO010000334.1:0-2886 GCA_964422985.1 uncultured Rhodohalobacter sp.
CGGGGAGCGGGTCTTTTTTGTGGACAAAGCCGGCGGTGAGGTTTTTATGGTGAATGTGAATACAAAGGAAACGACTCAAATTACCGATGAAACGACACGCCCGGAGGGAGATGGTTATTACCGGGTGTTTGAATTGTGGAACGGAGACCTGCTACTGGGCCACGGACCGGAACGCCACGTTCTGTATTTCCAGATTTTAGATGAAAGCCTCGAATTTCCCGCCCAAACCATTGAGGGCGAGAATTTTGATGAAGGCCCGGCCGTCTCGCGAATCACCAACAAGATTGCGTGGACACTGCCTGAGCAAGAGGAGATTTACATGGGACGAATTATGTATGATAGAACCGGTCAGCCGTATATTGAGAACAAGCAACTCCTGGTGGATAACAGCAACGTGGTGGATACGGACGGCAACAAATATGAGGAGATTCTTGAATCGCAGGATTGGACGCCGGGCGATGAAGATGTGTTGGTCTGGAACCAGTACCACCGAAACGAACATGGTTTTCGTGCCGATATTATGAGTATTGACCTGGAGACGCGTACCATTGTAAACCACACTAAGGCGGACCACCTCTACCACGAAGCCGAGGGCATTTTTCCAAATCCAGTGACGACCTACACACTCGTAGAATCCGACCAGCACAATCCCACAAGCGGTACCGGTACGATTGACCTATACAAACTGGAAATTGACCGCGACGCCGCCATGGATTCCGATTCCTACAATGTAAATGACTACATGGAACGCCTCACATTCTTCAGTGACACCGAAGGCTTCCGTTCCAGCAATGGCGTGATTAGTGACGACGGCAACTGGATGGTGTTTCAAGGGTCGATTTCAGGAAGTGATGCCGGCGTTGGATGTGGGCTTTATCTCTATGACCTAACGCATGAATGACGAATATCGAGCAAGGATTTAGGGGTGATGAAGGGTTGTTAGTTCGGTGTTCGTTATTCCTTGTTAAATATTCATCATTCAAAAATCGTGTCTGAGTATTAAGTTGAAAAAAATCTTATCTTTCGTTGGCAATTAAATTGCTGTGCCCCAAGGTAAAGCTAAGGAAAAGATATGTCTCCAGTGTATTCTGACAAGTCTTTGGAGTATGTGCTCGAACGTAATCAACATCGAATCGTTCAGAGCCTGGTAGATCAACTGCATCAAAAAACGGGCACGGGAATCAGTGAGCAGAATTTTGACTGGGAAGCTCACATGAACCTCTATTACCAGCATTTCACCCAGGCTATTGTCAATTCCAATCCGCAGTTATTCCTCGAGTTTCTATCCTGGGCTCGTTCTGTTCAGAAAAGCCGGAACATGAGCAAGAAAACGTTTAAGGAAATCTTGAGCCGATTCGATTCTGAATTAAGCAATACTCTGGATTTTGGGGCAAGAGAGTATGCTGTCAAATTTTTACACTCCGTGATGGATGAGAAAACCATCACAAATGGTGAAACCGAATCTTATATCAAAAAGGAGAATGAACTGGGTGATTTGGCGGTCTCTTATTTCAAAAGCTTAATGGACGGTGACCGGAGAACAGCCAGCCGACTTATCCTGGATGCCGTTGAGGAAGGCGTTTCCGTCAAAGATATTTATATGCATGTTTTCCAGCCTTCTCAATATGAAGTTGGCAGACTTTGGCAGGTCAATGAGATTAGCGTTGCGCAGGAGCATTTCTGTACGGCCGCTACGCAGTTGATCATGTCTCAGCTTTATCCGCATATTTTCAGTACGGCACGAGTTGGCAGGAGTATTGTAGCTACCACAATCGGGGGCGACTTGCATGAAATCGGTATTCGAATGGTCAGTGACTTTTTTGAAATGGAGGGGTGGGATACCTTTTACCTGGGAGCCAATTCGCCTTCGGCAGACGTTATCGAAGAAATCATCAAGAGGAAAGCAGACATGCTTGCCATATCGGTTACGATGAGCAATTTTCTAAGCAATGCAAAGGAGTTGATACAATCCGTCAGGGGGAATCTTGAATGCGGAGATGTCAAGATTCTCATCGGCGGACGGCCATTTAAAATCTATGATTCATTTTGGGAAAAATTCGGTGCCGACGGATTTGCCAAAAACGCCCATGAAGCCGTTGAAATTGCAAACAGGCTAACCTCAACCAAATGAACTCTAAAAATAAAAAGCTGGGTGTTGCTTTCACATGTAATTTAGAGGGCAAGGTCATCGATATCGTGAGCGATACCTGCGGTTTTTTTGATGAGAAAGGGGAAGGAAATCTTTTTACCGGTTTGGTGGACACCGAAAGTATTGAGAAGGCTCTGAACTTCCTGGAATTCATTAAAGAACATGACATCGCTCATAACTGGGAGTTCTTCTTCGAGAATAATCGATATGACATTAACACCCTGTTCTTTTCAGGAGCTAAAAATGGCGAGGAGATCTTTGTCATCGGCACATCTAAAAAAGATGACGACGAATTTCTCGACGAGTTGATGAAAATCAACAACGAGCATTTAAATACTCTTCGCACACTCCTGAAAGAGTCCACCCTGGAAGGCAGAAAGAAAGGCGATATTCCGGATAAGAAATTATTTACCGAACTCAGCAAGTTGAATAACGACCTGGCAAGTGCTCAGCGGGAGCTTGCCAAGAAAACAGCCGAGCTTGAGAAGTTGAATGAAGTAAAAAATGAGATGCTTGGCATGGCATCGCACGATCTGAGGAACCCGCTCAGTGCGATTATGTCTCTCAGCGAGATCATGCTGGATGAAAAGGATCAAGATTATCAAAACCTGTCGGCGGAACAGAAGGAGTTTCTGGAACAGATACACAGATCCAGCCAGTTTATGTTGTCTATCGTGGAAGATATGCTGGATATTTCCAAGATTGAATCCGGGAAAATAAACCTGGATCCGGACCTG
>CAYRDO010000335.1:0-2884 GCA_964422985.1 uncultured Rhodohalobacter sp.
GGCGAGTTCAGCATGGTAATTCCATGACGGTATGCCAACCCGCTTCTGGGACGTATCTGTGCTTCGTAGCCATCGGGAAGTGCAATTTTTATCCCGATAGGAATCAATGCACGCTTTCCTGGTTGTAACGTTATGGGATCACTCAGAGCGGCTCTCAGGTCAAATCCTGAGGACCCCTGTGTTTCATAAGCAGGGAGCGGTAAACCTTCGGCGTGTTCAAGTTGTTGAAAAAAAACTTTAATAACTTCCTCCTTCTCTTTTATATGAGATTAACTTTACTTTAACATTTCCAAAAATCACTTTTACATGAGCTTCCAGTGGTACACGCAAATCACTCGTTGAAAACCATGATGTAAAATTTCCCCTAAAACCAAAAGGACCATCAATATCGGCGTGACCTTCGCTTTTGTATGTTTCCACCGGTTCGTTAAATGCTTTGTAATCTCTCATTTCGGTTACGTTACTGCTTTGCGAGGTTACATATCCCAACTCATTCTCAATATAAACGGGTAATTTGTACGGTTCTTCAATTCCGGCAAACATTCGTGAATAATAAAAAATAATATCACCACCGCTGGCCGGTTCAACCAAATCTAATGATTCCATCAGTTCGCCACGTTCATAAAACCGAACTTTACTACTGTCACGATCAAACACAATTCGGGCCCGGTTCGGTTCATCATCATGTAAATCTTGTCTCCAGAACACAAAACTATAAGGCCATTTTTCATTGAACTGAAAAAGATTCTCGTAATGCACGAGATTCTTCCCGATCAATATATTACTGCTGTTTGCTTCCATCACCGTTTGGAGATGATATACCTGCTTATCCTGGTATGTGGTATCCGGTAAAAGCTGAACTTCAATCCAGCCCAGTGTAAACCATCCATAGGTTACTTCGTAACGGAATACTTCTCTCGCATCAATCATCATCTGCATGGTTGGCGGTTTTTCTCTCTCATATGTGAATTCAGATTGTGCTAAAACCGACCTTCCGGAAAAGATGAATACAAAAGATAAACAGGTACTAATCAACAAAAGTCTCAAAAGCATTCTCATCATAGCCTACTAAAATTGCTTCACCATTGATCAACACCGGCCTCTTGATCATCGTTTGATGTTCCAGAAGCTTCTCAAAAAGTTCCTGTTCACTTAAATCCTGATCTTTTAAACCCAGTTTTCGCCATGTCGTTCCTCTTTTGTTGAGGAGCGTATCCAGGCCAACCCTGTAAACAAACTCTTCGAGTTCCTGGCGATTCAGCGGTTCTTTTTTCAGATCATAAAATTCATACTCTATATCATTTTCCGACAACCATGCTTTGGTTTTTCGGATTTTATCACAGTTTTTGATTCCGTAAACTTCTATCATAATAGTTCAATGGTTAAACTGATAAAATACAATTTTTCACACGCTTTTTTGAACCTTATTCTGTTGATGATTCACATTTAATTCTACAATCAAGTTGCCCCGTGATCAATTACACTCAGCCAATTCTTACTATCTTTTGTTTGACGTTGCTTTTCTGTTCGTGCACGCAGAGTGATGAGCAGCGCGAATTCGAAGAACAAGCTCTGAGTTTACCTGAGAGCATTACCGAAACAGCAGATAACGGCGCAATCGTTGATAACAATACAGATCCAGATGATTGGAGAATCGCACCTTTTTTTCAGGGAGTGATTCAGGTAGATCCTCCCTTCCCAAATCCTCTGCTTACCACCCAGCGACTTACAATCAATATTAATGCTGGAATTGACGCAGCATCTGCTCTCAGAATACTGGTTTTATATAACGAACGAAGCCTGCGGGTTATCTATCCAAGCTCAACGCTTCCATCGGGAACCACTGTTATCTATCTGAGTGCACAGGACATCGCACGATTTGATGTAAACGAAGAGGGACTCTATCGAATCATCATTGAGGATGGTGACGAAAATATAATCACATACGGCGATGTAAAAATCGAGTAATTATTCTTTTTTCGGATTGAACAATCCGCGAATCTTCGGCTGGCGATTGGGTTTTTCGCCTGCCGAATCACTTGTGCCACTATCGTCGAATTCGACAGCCAGGGCGAACTTGGCCGAGGTGGACTCCGCAACCCTGTTATCAGGGGCACGAGCGAGACGCTCGCGCCATCAGTGTATGAGCCGATGATTGCTCCTCGCCTGCCCATTGTCTTTTTGGGCTGGCGAATCACCTTGTGCTAATACCACGCATTCGGCAGGCGAAAAAACAATCGCCAGCCGATGTAGCCCTATGAAGACCGAATATTGATCCGAACACTAAAGCGAATATCATGGGTGGTTCGCTTAAAGGTTCTTGTGGATTTGGGCAGAATCTGGCTAAATGCGTATTCAAAGTTAGCCTGGATGGTATTGGAGAATCGGTATCCTATAATTGCACTCGCGTTAATCCTGGACTGCCCGTTGATTGCACCTGGCGTGAAAGAGTAAACATCTGGACTGCGATCAATCGAACCTGCGTTCTCCTGTAAGGCTCTGTCAAGATCGGCATCTAACAAGAACCGCTGCTCCGTATCTTCAATAACACTTCCGTTGAATGTCAAATCGACGTTGCTTGCCGTTCGTCTGACAAATGGAATTTTAAAATTCCGAAGCGTATAGGCGATTGAAACACGCAATCCTTTTGAAATGCGCTCAATAATCTGGCTGTTTGCAAGAGATAAACTTGTAATACTGCTGGACTCATAACCAAGCTGGGTTCTCAGTCCGCTTAACCAGGTTACATTTAACTGGAGAAGCGGCGCAAACCTTTTTTCTACATTTACAGTTTTCGGTTCATACTCCTGCCGATCATCTTCAATAGTATAGACCCCTACCCGGCTAGTAATCATCTCTCCCGGATTGTTATTCAGATTCCACC
>CAYRDO010000336.1:0-1166 GCA_964422985.1 uncultured Rhodohalobacter sp.
ATGTTGGTTCTGTCAGAAGAATAATTGCAACGGATCAACAAAATGAACTCTTCAGTTCAACCTATTTAGGAAACAATCGATTTGCAGGGCTAAATCCTCAAGATCTTGATGAGTCGATGGATCTGATTGTCATTCATGGACTTCCGCCAGTTAACTCATCTATATTTGAGTGGGTAAATAGGCAACAGATTCCTATTCTTTTTATCGCTACTCCCGGTTCATTTCCTGTTCTGCAAAACAGAGAAAGTATGGATATTGCTTCATTTTATATGTCATCGGTAGTGCGAAATGCTGTGAATATCAGAATGCAGCCGTTTCAGTCATCCATTTCTCACCCGGTTTTAGAACTTCAATCTGCTGGAATGGAACGGTTTCCTCCACTTCAAATCTATCGTGGAGAGCCTCAATTATCTCCACTCGCTGAACCATTAATTACCGGCAGCTATAGAAATTTTGAAACGAATATTCCAATCCTGATAACTGAAGATGCCTCAACAGACAGACGAGCGTCACTCGCTGCCTATGGATGGTTCCGGTTTGAACAAAGCCATGTCAGTGAAACGAGAGAATTTTTTGAACAACTGATTACGAATCTGGTATCCTGGACATCAACTTCACCCGACCGTGAAAATTTGGTGATTGAACCGACAAAGTCTGTTTTTTCTGAAAATGAAACTGTTGAGATCAATGCTACTTTATTCAATGAGCGAGGGGAACCTGAGCCCGACGCAATCATTGAACTTGAAATTAATTATGAAGACAGTGATGAGGAAAGCAGTGTTTTCAGAATGACACATCGCCAAAATGAATCATACACGGCTGAAATCGAAAATTATCCACAGGGAATTTACCGGGTAGAAGCGACTGCCATAAAGAATAACAGAACGATTGGGACTGCTGAGACTCGGGTCCGGGTCAGCCAGTCATCTGCAGAATTTCTGAATACAAAAAGGAATGATCAATTACTCAGTCAATTGGCAGATTTCACTGAGGGGCTGTTCCTGCAAAATCGCAGCTTTGACCGATTTAACGAGTTTTTGCTTAGCAGTGAACGAGTAGATAATAACGAGGAAATAACTGAAGAGGTTGAGTTTATTTACCATTCATCCATCTGGTTTTTTATAGTAATCATCCTTTTATCTGCTGAGTGGATTCTCAGAAGATCT
>CAYRDO010000336.1:1176-2257 GCA_964422985.1 uncultured Rhodohalobacter sp.
CCATCCCGAAAACGAGATGGCTTATAACCTTACCGGTTTAGAATTCAATTAACTTTAGGCAGATTCGCCGCTTTTCCTGGTAAGGAGAAGTACGATTAAACCAATGATTACCGCAATACTTACGATCAGCAGAATAAATGTGAGATTAGATTGCGGAGCTGCTTGATCTCTCCAGTTGTCTAATTTCATATCAATGGAAGAAATTTGCGATTGTGAGAGGATATCTCCCTCAATAAACATTTCTCCCCACTGAGCTTTTACGGTGTTGTTCCAAAAGTCATTAAACTCCTGTTAGTTTTGATAATCTTCCTCACTGTTGGTTTCCATGCTCACTTCATAAGCATCATCAATGTAGATATTCAGAGCCTCATGAAATCCTTCAGAGGAAGAAAATTCAGCTAATTCAATTCCATTTTCACTAAATGAGGTATGCAGCGACTCCCACAGGTTGTTATTAATTGAAGTGAGCCATGACGATAACAGCTGATTCACCACTTCCTGCGCCTGTTCAGGATTATCTGGTGCAAAAGTATTTGCCAGTTCTTGGCCAATGCTATTCCAAACTTCAGCAAAATATCCATGCTGAGCCCTCATGGAAACATAATCGGGCGCTTGCAAGGCTGAGGTTTGTTCCATCATATTGATATAATCATTAATTACATTTTTGATTACATCAATCGGATTTTCCTCCAGCCGGCCGGCAGCTTCGGATATTTCTTGCTGCTGTGCCGAATCCATTGATTGGTATTTTGAAAGTAATTCCCCAAGGAAGTTTGAAACAAAGAGATTTCTCTCTTCAATATTTTCTCTGTACTGACGAATTAATGAGGCTTGCCTTGCTTCATTCTCGGTAGATTCTTCAATCCTTTGCATAAGATCAGACCGTTCTTCATCCAATTCTGTCAAACGGTTTCTGACTCCCTCCATCTCGGATTCGAGCGACTGAACCTGTTCATTCAGATCTTCAATCGTTGAGATCGTTTCAACAGCGTCAGCATGATTGCCACGCAGCGTCGAGAGAGCCTGGTCATACGTCTCCGGGTACGTTGCCGCGTCAATCAAATCTGCATGCTCAGCATAA
>CAYRDO010000336.1:2267-2882 GCA_964422985.1 uncultured Rhodohalobacter sp.
GTTCATTGATAGCTTCTTCAATTTCTGAAAGAGCATCCGTGGTTTCTGCCTGCTCAATTCGCTCCAGGAGTTCATTATACTCCGTCCGAAAATCTTGTTGGATTCTATAATCAGACTGCTGGGCCACGGCAGACATTCCTGTAAAGAGTGCCAGTACAACAAATAAAGAAAACTGTTTGATTAAAGTGTTCATTCTGTCTCCTCTTCTTCTAATATTCCTTCATGATCTAATCGATAGGTTTCATCATTCGAGAGATCAACCAATTCTATGTAATCATTGCGTTGATTGAATGCAGGTTCACCTAATCCTACTTCCGGGAATTCTATAATATTCTCGAGTTCCAATTCGCTTTCGGCTGGAAAAAACACATAGACATTGCGAAAGCCATTCGCCGTTACAAAATAGTAACCGGCACTGTTTCGGATTAACCGAACTTCATTCACGGATGATCGTCCTTCTTCTTCCAATATGGGTGCTATAGAAAAGTCGATTGCATAACGCTCATCGTGGACCCTATTGTCGTTGTCTGGAGTGAGAACGCTCTCCAGCGGTTGAGAATAATCAACGTTTTGAATCACCAACGAAGGTCCGCAAGACACAACGCCAAGCAAAAG
>CAYRDO010000337.1:0-2879 GCA_964422985.1 uncultured Rhodohalobacter sp.
CCATTCATAATCACCATTCCTAATCAAAATTCGCTGCCTGGTGCATGTGTTCAGCAAAGCGTCACTTGTACCCCTATGGTTGGGATTCTTCCTGATAAATGACCTGTTCAAGTCATTGCAAACAATATTATTAGCAATAACACGTGTTATAATCTATATTACACGTGTAACTAATCGTTCAGCCATGAAGAAAAAACTTACTCTCACAATCGAAGAGTCCATTTCAAAGCGTGCCAAGCGTTTGGCAAAACGGGAGGGGACCAGTGTTTCAGAAATTGTAGAGCAATACCTGGCAGAAAGGACATCGGAAGAAACCGGGTGGAAGCCTGAGGAGAACTCCTGGACAGCAAAAATGTTGGGCAGTGTTCCGCTTTCTGATAAGTTAAAAGAGGGTGATATCAAAAAAATCAAAGAGAAAGAGATTCTGCAAAAATATGGCGATTAGGGTATTGGCGGATGTAAACGTATGTCTTGATGTATTGATGGATCGAAAGCCATTCGTTGAATACTCCGGTAGAATTTTTGAAGAGGCTGAAAAAGGAAACCTAATAATGGTGATTTCCGGTCTGTCTTTTGATACACTTTTCTATGTGATGAGACCTTCACTCGGAGCCAAGAAAGCCACAGAACTGCTACGTTTACTTTGTACTCATATTGAGATTGGCAAAATTGATGATAAAGTAGTGAAACAAGCAATCAAGGCCGACTGGACAGATTTGGAAGATGCCTTGCAATACTTTTGTGCATTGGAAAATGACTGCGATTTCCTTGTGACACGGAATCAAAAAGATTTCAAATCAATAGATAAAAAGCTGAAAATCGTCTCTCCAAAAACCTGTCTTGAAGAAATAGGATAGAAAAGTTATTGCGATCCCAACAACCATCGAGAGAAGCAATCTCAGGGCGAAAAATTCTGTGTCGTCGCCCCGAAGCTTCAGTTATGCCAGTTTTGGATGCTTTGTTTGGGGGTTGCTGCGATAGAGTCACTACATTAAAAAGTACAGTCTACCGATAGCCACTAAAACACTAAATCACAAATATTTTTGGTGTTTTTGTGCTTTTGTGGCCTATTTCGCAATGACGCTTCCACACTCATCCTTCATCAATCATCAATCCTGATCAACATTCCCCAAATCATTTCATATCTTCCGGTAACAAATCAAACAAAAAGAAGCCATCACAATGGATCTCAAACTAAGCGGTCGGGTATTTAAAATTTTAGAAGAACAATCAGGAGAAAGCAAGAACGGTCCCTGGCGGAAACGGGATTTCATTCTCGAAACCAAAGGGAAGTTTCCGAAGAAAGTGTGTATCACCCAATGGGGGGATAACATCGACAAGCAGGCAGTACAGGAGGATATGGAAGTGACCGTTTATATCGACATCCAAAGCCGGGAATACAAGGGAAACTGGTACACAGACGTGAAAGCTTGGAAAGTAGAACAAGGCTCCGGTGATCGAGAAGCCCCGCCCAGCGCCCCCGGCCTCACCATGGAAGGCAACCAAGAAGTCGATTTCGACGAAGACGATGTGCCGTTTTAGGTTTACCGCAGAGTCGCTGAGTTTTATTATTTATTAGAATTCAAGACATATGAAAGAGTTCAAAGTCCCCTCTTGAGAGGGGATTTAGGGGTGTGTAAAATTGAGATAAAGTAAAGTTTACTCCGCGTTCCTTCGCGATCTCTCTGCGGTCTATCCATTTTAAACCGCCAAGGTCGCAAAGTTCCGCTAAGGATTTTTGATATTCCTCTCACAAGTCCTCTACTCATATCTATATCCTTTTTGACTGGAAGCAGAGCTTCTGGATTAGCGTTCCGAAGAAGGTCCTTCGGAAGGAGTAAAGAATTAGAAGTCCCCTCTCGAGAAGGGATTTAGGGGTGTGTTAAATTGGACTAATGGATCTTGCCAACGTAGTGTTTGTGGGATAAACTTTTCTCAGCGTCTTTGCGCCTCCGTGGTTATTTCCACGTACAATTCCTGTTGCTTATATCCCCGTCCTTTTTATTTTAGCAGTCTACTCTTTTTAACATCAACCGCATTAAAAATTTGACGGAGCTATGAATCGAAAAATCACATTGAACGAATCGGACATCCCTACAAAATGGTATAACATTGTGGCTGATATGCCCAATAAACCGTTGCCGCCGCTGAATCCAAAAACACGTCAGCCGGCCGGACCGGATGATCTGAGTCCGATTTTTCCGATGGGATTGATCGAGCAGGAAGTATCCGCAGAACAGTACATTGAAATTCCGGATGAGGTTCGGGAGATCTATAAAATCTGGCGACCCACGCCGATGTATCGGGCAACCGGTCTGGAAAAAATGCTCGATACGCCCGCAAAGATTTACTACAAATATGAAGGAGTAAGCCCGAGCGGATCTCACAAACCAAATACCGCGGTTCCCCAGGCGTATTACAACAAAAAAGAAGGGGTGAAAAGCATCACGACGGAGACCGGCGCGGGTCAGTGGGGAACGGCTTTGGCGTTTGCATGCTCCCAGTTTGATATGAATTGCGAAGTATACATGGTTCGGATCAGCTACGATCAGAAACCCTACCGTAAAGTGATGATGAACACATTCGGCGCGGATGTGTATCCATCTCCCAGTGATCGAACCGAAGCCGGCCGAAAAATTTTGGCTAAAACACCCGATACCAGCGGCAGCCTTGGGATTGCCATTTCCGAAGCGATTGAACGCGCGGTGAGTGACGATAATACGAAGTACTCTCTCGGCTCCGTGTTAAATCACGTATTGCTTCACCAAACGATTATCGGTCAGGAGGCGATTCAGCAACTCGAATATACGGGTGACTATCCCGATGTGGTTGTGGCGCCGCTTGGCGGAGGCTCAAACTTTGCAGGCATCTCCTTTCCG
>CAYRDO010000338.1:0-2873 GCA_964422985.1 uncultured Rhodohalobacter sp.
TATTTAAAAATAGCTGCAAAACAAAGAGGAAGCCGCCTTTCATGTTTCAGAAAATGATTCCCTTTATTTTTTTCTGCTTGACGTTACTTTTTATAGATGTGGGCATGTCTCATAGTATGGATTCTAAGCTTTCAAAGGTTACAACTGATACCACAAATACAAAATCCGGAAATAACAGCAATAGTATTACAGTTGTACAGAAAGGAAACGGTAATTCAGTATCTATCTCACAAAGCGGTTCTGCAACAAAAACAAATGCTACTGTAAAATCTACCGGGCTGATGAATAAAGTTGAAATTAATTCCGGCAGTAATACACTTCAAACAAGTGCGGTTTTCAAGGGATCCTCCAATTTGCTGGTTACCCAATCAGAGTCCGGAATACATCGACTTTCAGTGAAGGCATCACCGATGATTTCAACAGGGAAAAACTTTCGATTTAACGAATTTTATTTCATTTTAAACTGGCCCAAAAAACAAATTTCCATCTACCAAACACCCGGTGGAGTTATAATTAATAAGTAATTTGCAATGACCTACAGAATACTATTTATCCTTTTCTTTTGTGTTTCAATTATCTCTTGTGAAAAAGTAACCATTGAAGATACAACGTTTGGAAGCATCCAGGGGACAGTGATAGACAGTGAAACGAATGAACCTATTAACAACGCTAATATAACAACCACTCCTCCTACGAATTCTATATTGTCAGCGGAAGACGGGACTTATCAATTAGAAGAAATACCAGTGGGTAACTATTCTATACAGGCAAGAAAGAATGAATTCCAAAATAACTCTGTAAGTGTAGCTGTGAGAGAGAATCAGGTGGCAACAGCAAATATTGTTCTCGCACCGGAAGAAGAGGAACCAGATACTTCAGCAAGTAAAAAATTTGAATAGAAAAGTTTTAAAGATAAAGCACTTATTTTTTTCCCCTGATGCTCCGGCGATGAATAAATCAATGACTGGTCGTTGTCGGAGCTAAGGGGATTTCTTCTTTTCAAGACTACACCGCCCACCCTACGATATCATGAGGGCCTTGTTTTAATTATATGCCTTGGGTTTTCGTTGGACTGATTTCAATTCCTGGGGCATTAACCCAGGTTGAGTTATGTGACCCCCTTCAGGATCTGGTCAGTGAGGTTTGAAGACGATAAAACATATTGATTGTTTGGCTAAATGAGTATACACCCTGTTCCTGCATATTGTTAATAAAGCAGTGTTTTGGAACAAGCAAAACCTTGAAATACTACACCACTCTAAGCAGAAAGAGATATCATTTTAACGACTAATTGCTTTGAAAAATCTGCCCTATCTTTGCTAACGCTTCGTCAGTCAGGTTCACAATGACACGTTCCCTTTGCCCTGCACCATGCCCCCCTGTTTCTGAATCTAGCAACCTGCTCAACCCCTCGACAATATAACAGCTTTTTCAATATTCACCGCCTCGGGGTTTCTATATTCGTTCAGCCAACCCACGGCTGCAAACAGGTCGCGGTGCTCCTGTTTTTACCGTGGGCTGTGTTATATCACCCCTTCGGGGTTAGATTGCCCGAGGGCAATCGATGTGTAACTCCCCTCCTTGTGGCGTGCTTTTCGCCATAAGGAGGGGACTGAGGGGTGGGTCCGCCCTGCTGGCACTACAAATCAAAAATATCCACCAAATGTTCTACAATCCGTTCTGATGTCTTTCCATCCCACAGCTCGGGGGTTCCTCCCTTTTTCCAGCGGCCGTTGAACAGTTTTTCAAACGCCGGCTGAATCGCTTTCGGGTTTGTGCCGAGCAGCTCGTTGGTTCCGATCTCTACCGTTTCAGGTCGCTCGGTGGTGTCCCGGAGGGTCATGCAGGGGATACCCATCACGGTGGTCTCTTCCGTGATACCGCCCGAATCAGTCAGAACGGCTTTAGATCGTTCCACCAGGTAGTTGAACTCCAGGTATCCCAGCGGATCCACCAAATGCAGGTTTTTATCTTTGATTCCCAGTCGGTTCAACACTTTTGCCGTTCGGGGGTGGACCGGGAAAATCAGCGGAAGCTTCCTGGAGTGTTTTACAATTTCACTCATCAGTTTTTTTAGGATCTCCTCTTCATCCACATTGGAGGGACGGTGAAGCGTCATCACCATATATTCTCCCTCCTTTAACCCGATTTTGTCCCACAAAAAAGGCTTCTGAAAACGGGAGCGGTGTTTCATCAAGGTGTCAATCATCGTATTGCCGACAAACAAAATCCGGTCCTCCTCCACCCCGCTTTTTCTGAGATTCTCGTTCGCTGTTTGCGATGTAGTGAAAAAGTAGTTGGTAATGGCGTCCGTAGCCAGGCGGTTGATCTCCTCCGGCATCTTCCAGTCACCGGACCGGATTCCGCCTTCTACATGCGCAACGGGTATATGAATCTTTTGGGCGGTGATGGCACACGCCATTGTAGACGTTACATCTCCCACCACTACACATATATCCGAGGGCTGATCCATTAACAGTTTTTCATAGCCGGTCATAATGGTGGCTGTCTGCTCGGCTTGAGTCCCCCCGCCCGCTCCCAGGTTGATATCCGGGTCCGGAATTCCGAGTTGTTCAAAGAATGAGCCGCTCATATTCAGGTCATAATGTTGTCCCGTATGCACCAACCGGTAGTTCAGATCCGTTCCTCCCTCCTGTTCTTTCTTCAGGGCATCAATAATCGGAGCAATCTTCATAAAATTGGGGCGAGCTCCAGCGATGAGGTCAATCAGCATAAATATCTTCTTTCTTGGTTTTTTTGATTCTATCTAAGTGTCATCAAAGATATAAAAGGTTGCTGAAGAATGGCATTTTGGTTTGAAATCTGTTGAATGAGTTCAGGATAGGAGATGCGGGGTCTACTCGTTCCCAAGC
>CAYRDO010000339.1:0-1541 GCA_964422985.1 uncultured Rhodohalobacter sp.
AGGAGTTTACTGAAAAGGGCTCATCAACTTCTGCCATTCAAACATGTGGAATCACCAACCAACGGGAAACATTTTTGCTATGGGATCAGTCGGGCAGACCGTTAACGGAAGCTGTGGTTTGGCAGTGCAAGCGCTCCGTGGAGGTCTGCCGCCGATTGAAAGAGGATGGATGGGAGCAGGATTTCCGGGAACGTACCGGACTTTTGGTCGACCCCTATTTTTCCGGTACAAAATTGCTTTGGCTGATCGAGAATGATCTGGATCTCAAAGAAAAAATGAAAGCGGGCGAGGTCTGTTTTGGAACGGTTGATACCTGGATCCTTTATCGCCTGACAGACGGGAAACATTATTTGACCGATTTCACCAACGCCTGCCGGACGATGTTTTTCAATATCCACGACCTGGAATGGGATTCATATTTACTGAAACAGTTTGGCCTGAAATCACTGAATCTGCCTGAAGCCGTTCATTCTGGATCTGATTTTGGAGAGACGAATTTTAAAGGTCTTTTGGATCAACCTATTCCCATTGAAGGGATGATGGGTGACAGTCATGCCGCTGCATTTGGCGAACGCTGTTTTGAAAAGGGAACGGCCAAGGCCACACTGGGAACCGGTTCATCCATTTTGATGAATACCGGTGATGAAAGCTATCCGACCATAAAAGGCCTTCTGGGAACCATCTGCTGGAGCACACACGAAACAGTAGCATATGGATTGGAAGGTGCGATTGTAAGTGCGGGGTCAACGCTTGAATGGTTGAAGAATCAACTGGGAATTTTTGAGGATTCATCTCAAATACAGGAGATTGTTAAAGATGTGGGCACTTCTGATGGCGTGATGATCCTCCCGGCTTTTAGCGGGATGGGGGCTCCTTTTTGGAATATGGAAATTCGGGGAAAAATCGCCGGACTTACTTTTGGTTCTGATAAACGACACATTCTGTATGCCGCCGTAGAAAGCATCCCGTTTCAAGTCAAAGCAGTGATTGATACGATTGATGAAGCAACCGGTATTGAACTGAAAGAACTGAATGCCGACGGTGGGATCTCCAAAAATGAGTTTGTGATGCAGATGTTGTCAGACCTTTTGAAAATCAAGGTCAAAAATCTTGGATTTCAGGATGTGTCGGCATGGGGTGCTGCAACGATTGCTGGACTCAAACATGGGATTTTTGAAAGTACAGATCATCTCAAGGAGCTTAAGCATAAAGAAAAAATCTTTTCACCCGATTCCGATTCTTCTGAGGTCGAAGAGAGTTATTCTCGATGGAGAAATTGGGTCAAAAAAGAACTTCAGACAAACAGGTAAATCTAATTTTATAAAGATTTAAAAAATTGAACAATCAGATTATCAACTATCAATTAACTTAAAATGTACTCTTATGATTCGCTTTAGCTATTTACTCCTGTTGCTTATTCTGCCGATTTGGTCCTGCAGCGATTCTTCAAACCAGATGGCCGAAAATTCAGAAAATTCCATCACCGGTGAATCCCAGAAACCGAGGACGATCGTCACGACTGATGGGGAAGTGGATGATAT
>CAYRDO010000339.1:1551-2851 GCA_964422985.1 uncultured Rhodohalobacter sp.
GAATGAGTTCCAGATTGAAGGGCTCGTGTACAGCAGTTCTCAGTGGCATTACAAAGGGGATGGTGAAGGAACAACGTTCGTCTCCGAAATGGAGTTGACGAGGGAGCGATATGGTGAGAGAACCGAGCTGCGCTGGCCCGGTACCACCTGGATGCAGGAGTTTATTGATTTGTATGCTGAGGTCTATCCCAATCTTACACAACATGCCGATGGTTACCCAACACCCGAGTACTTGAAAAGCATTGTACGGGTTGGGAATATCGAATTTGAGGGAGAAATGGAAAAGGATACGGAAGGGTCGGAATTTATCAAGGAATTACTTTTGGATGAATCCAATCCGGATCCTATTTATCTCCAGATTTGGGGCGGGACGAATACCGTAGCACGAGCTTTAAAATCCATCGAAGAAGAGTACAAGGATAGTGAAAACTGGGAGGAGATTCACGATCGAATTTCAAATAAGGCCATCATTTATACGATTTTGGATCAGGATGCTACTTACCGAAAATATATAGAACCCAATTGGCCGGACGTACGCGTTTTTTATAATTCTGCCCAGTTCTGGAGTTTTGCTTATGCATGGCCGCGTGTGGTCCCCGAAGAATTGAAGGAGTATTTGAGGGGTGATTTTTACAATGAAAACATCCTGGAAGGACATGGACCTCTTCTGGCACAATACTATACCTGGGGAGACGGTCGCCAGATTGAGGGAGATCCCGAACACGATCATGGAAATCCTGAAGTAGCAGAAGAAAATAATATGTCAAAAGGATCCTTTATTTCAGAAGGAGATACGCCGTCATATCTGTACCTAGTGGATGTGGGCCTGAGTTCTCTTGATAATCCATCGCACGGTAGCTGGGGCGGACGAATGGAGCAATCGGAAGAAAATCCCCGGAGATGGGAAGATGGTGAGGACGTTGTTGACTATAATATCTACACTGATTCCTTGGATACCTCTTATCCGCAAGTTCGCTGGATTGATGCCATTCAAAACGATTTTGCTGCCCGTGCCGACTGGTGTGTGATGAGTTATGAAGAGGCCAATCATGCGCCTGATGTTCATGTGAATAGGAATTCTATAAATGCTTCGCCGGGTGAAACCATTGAATTATCGGCCAGTGCCGATGATCCGGATGGCGATAATGTAAACTTCAGTTGGTGGCAATACTGGGAGGTAGATTCCTATGAATCTCAAATCGATATTCCTGAAAATACAGGAAGTGATCTCGCATTTACTGTGCCAGAAGATGCCAGATCAGGTGACGACATCCATATTATTTTGGAGGGAATCGATTCC
>CAYRDO010000340.1:0-2801 GCA_964422985.1 uncultured Rhodohalobacter sp.
CATTGAGTTCGCCTTGGTTATAAAAAGCATCTTGGTTTTGACGAGCCCAAAGCCATGCATTCAATGAAGCAATCACTGCCGAATCGGCAAATGCCGGAGCTTCATTTTGATATCCTCTGAAAACCCGGGCTGCCTGTGCCATTACAGCGGCAAAGTTGAGAGTTCCGGTCACACTTTTTTGAACCACATATCGATCATCGGAGTCTTCAATCGGCATCACCTGACCGGAAAAATTCGCTGAGGTGAGCTTATGATAGACGCCTCCATCAGCCGGATCCTGCATCTTCATATACCATCGCAAATTCCAGAGGGCTTCATCCAAGATATCCGGCAATCCGTTCTCACTTTCAGGAATATTGGTTTCAAAGCTGTTCATGTATTCAGGAAAATCTTCATACAGAGAAAGCAAAGTTGCCGTAGAAATTCCTGAGTTGACAGCATATTTATTGTAATCACCCGCATCATACCACCCCTTTGGAGCGGAGATTGTTGAACCGGCCGGTCGCTGATCGGAAGCGGCAGATGGATGAATAATTACTTCAATATCTGGGTGACCCGCAGGCCGCGCCCACTTTCCGCCATACTCATAGGGAATAGCCGTGGATGCCCGCTGGAAATAGAATCCTTTCAAAGCTGCTTTTGCAGCATCTTCATACACATCATCAGAAATAGAAAATGGGTAGGAGTGACCGAGGTCCGGAATCCAAAGTACATAATGTCCCGTTTGATTGACTTCGGAAAAATCAGCGGTTCGGACTTGTTCGCCGGAATTGGGTGCATCAGAAATAGAAGAGAGTTCACCGGTTAGAAGTGTGTCCGAAAAATCAGGAGTAACTATGTGGAAATTACCAGAGACACTATCAGGAACGACAGCAATTTTTGAAGCTTCGGGATAAAAACCGACTTGATTAAGTTTTATCTCATCGGTGAGTCGTTGAGCATTGGCAGAATAAAAAAAGAGAAAAAGTATAAAAAGGGTTAGAAAATTTTTCATGGTAATAATTAGCCGTGTCGTAGTTTGGTCTGAATTTAATTCATTTGAAGAGTATTTCAAGAAATCATTCGAATTATTCCTCAATTCTATGCTGAATTCAGCAATATTCAGACAATCAAACGTTTTAATTACAGTAGTTGTATGTAATTGTGAATCAGTTAGTTAAGTAAATAAATCAGTAATGAAACAAGTAATTTCTTCGGAGCGATTGCCAATCAAACTTTGGCTGGACGACATGGAAGAAGGTGCCCTGCAGCAGGCCAAAAACCTTGCAAATCTTCCGTTCGCTTACAGGCATGTTGCTATTATGCCGGATTCTCACCAGGGATACGGCATGCCGATTGGGGGAGTGTTAGCAACAGAGGACACCATTATTCCAAATGCAGTTGGCGTTGATATTGGTTGCGGTATGTGTTCGATGAGAACCAATAAGCACCAGGTTGATCGGGATGATTTGAAATCGATTATGAGTATAATTCGAAAAACCGTTCCGGTCGGGTTTGATCATCATAATGAACAACAAGATGAAAAATGGATGCCGGACCTGAATGGGAACCTGAAGATTGTTGAGCAGGAGTATGAAAGTGCGCGAAATCAGGTGGGTACACTTGGAGGTGGGAATCACTTCATCGAAATTCAAAAGGGATCTGATGGATTTGTATGGATTATGATCCACTCCGGTTCGAGAAATATCGGGTTTACGGTTGCCAAGCATTACAATCAAAAGGCGAAAGAGCTAAACGAGAAGTGGGAAAGTGATACGCGTACGGATCTCGCATTTTTTCCGAAGGATACAGAAGAGTTCAACGATTATATCAATGAGATGAACTACTGCATCGAGTTTGCACTGAACAACCGGAAACTGATGATGGAGAGAGTTCAACATGCATTCACGGATGTGTTAGGAGATATTGAATTTTCTGATTTCATCAACAAGCCACACAATTTTGCGACACTTGAAAATCATTTTGGGCAAGATGTGATTGTTCATCGAAAAGGAGCCACAAGAGCCCGAGAAGGCGAGTTAGGAATGATTCCCGGTTCGCAGGGAACCAGCTCGTACATTGTGAAAGGGAAAGGTAATAAAGATGCGTTTGAATCCTGCTCGCACGGAGCTGGACGAGTGATGAGCCGAAATCAAGCCAAGAAAACTCTGAGTGTTGAAGAGGAATCGAAACCACTGGAAGAACGTGGAATTTTGCATGCGATCCGCCACAAGAGTGATCTGGATGAAGCGCCCGGATCGTACAAAGACATCAAAAAAGTGATGGACCTACAGAAAGATCTGATTGATATCGTTGTTGAACTTGAGCCTCTGGCTGTAGTGAAAGGTTAACCACAGAGGCACAGAGAAATACATTTTATAATTGAACAATCCGATCCGGTAATCCGTATTCCTCACGTAACTCTTTCATCTTTTTGTAGAAAGCATTTCTATAGTAAGCAGGCATCTGGTTCGAGTTGTCAAAGAATTTATGGTACTTCTCAACCAATTCGGGGTAGTGTTTCTCGATCGCTTTCATCATCAACTGTTTGCTGTCTGCTTTGTCTTCTCCAAAAAGTGTGATGGTCGCCGGCATCACGTAATCAGCACCGATCTCTTTAAACGTGGAAAATGCCAGATCCAATTGTTCGGTCGTGTCGGAAATGTAGGGGAGAAGCGGCATCAGGCTGACACCTGTTTTCAAACCGGACTTTTTGATTTCTTCCAAAGTTTTGAGTCGAACAGATGGTGGAGTGGCTCCGGGTTCAAAAATTTTAGCGACTTCGTCTAAAAGGGTTGAGAATGAAAACGAGATTATTGTAC
>CAYRDO010000341.1:0-2769 GCA_964422985.1 uncultured Rhodohalobacter sp.
CCAACTAACATGGCAATTCGTGCGATAAACAGCGACCGGTTTGCATAACTGGCCCTGTACCTCAATTCAATTTTGGGCGACTTGAACTGCATGGTTACAGGATGCCATGCAAATTGCAGAGATTCCGGAGTATTGGCCACCGGGAGCCTACCATGTGGACTCATATGAAATTTGTGACGATTTATTATCCAGGTATGCCGCTCTAAAGAAGAGCGCGTACGATAAGCTCAGTTTGTGGTTTCATAAATGAAACGAGTTGGTAGTCAGAACGGAATTTAGAATGAAAATTAACACTGTTTTGAATTATGGACAATAGGAGCGAATTATTTGGTTTGAGGAGTTTAGGATGATTGCAGCTCATTCGAATCATGATTATATAAAAAATTCTAAATGCTCATCCAGGTTGATTACACATTCATCGCGTCCATATTCGCGCTCGTCGGGATCAAATTGTTGCGCAAGGCGGCTCCTCCTACATTTCACATAGCTGCTAAAGCAACCGTAACAATTAAATCTCAAGACAATGAAAACACGAATTCTTTTACTGATTATAACAATGACACTCTTCGCACTGAACGCAACCGCACAGAACAATCAAAGCCGATGGGCATTTGAACTCTCAACCGGAGCTTCCTACGCAACCGCAGATATTGGTGACGCCAACCTCAAAACCGGATTGGGTTTTGAAGGGACCTTCCACTACAGATTTATGGAACACACGGGAATCTACCTCGGCTGGGGATGGAAAAAATTTGGTGCCGATCAGTCATTTGCCGGGAACAACATGGATTTTGAAGAGACCGGTTATACATACGGCATTCAGTTTAAACATCCATTGGCTCAAACGAGACTGAACTATGTGGTACGGGCCGGAGGAATTTACAATCACGTAGAAATTGAAAACAACGACGGCGACATCGTTTCCGATACAGGCCACGGTTTGGGATGGCAAGTTTCCGGCGGGATTGAACTGCCCCTGGGACAATCCTGGGCATTGATTCCAAGCGTGAAATACAGTTCTCTTTCCAGGGACTTTGGATCCGGTGCAAACGAGTTCAATTCAAACCTGAACACCCTCTCAACACAGATCGGTTTCTACAAATACTTCTGACTGAAATCATCAAACCGAACGCTTTGTGAGCCTGATCTGAACTCAATGATCAGGCTCTGCAAAGCAATCTTTATTTAATTAAGAGCAAACAGAACAGTAACTTTCAGATAGACCATGGCTTCCCTAAAATTACATAGCATCATCCCGTTTAAAAAGCTCTTCTTGCTGTTGCTGAGCATTGCATTTTCCATGCAGATGATCATCATTTCGTATAATCATTTTAGCGGTTTTTATACCATTGAAACTGCCGGTGAAGCTATGACAAGATTGATTTGGGGAACCCTGTTGAGTTTGATCGCTGCTTTTCTTCTTGCCTATCCCGATCTGTTTTTGATTCGAATGCTGAACAGAAATTATTCCTGGAAGAAAAAGGGGATTCAGAGGAGTATGATTCAGTTGATCGCTGCTATTTTGATCGGGGTTATCATCGCCGTTTTCATAACGACTCTGGCCCATGCAATCAATAATTACGAGGAGGATTTGCTAACGACATACGTGTTTAATTCCATCGTTTTTGGGGTTTGCAACGTCGCTGTCATGATAATTTTTGAGGCGTGGATTTTCTTCATTGCCGAATCCGAATCAGAGAAGCGGAATGAAGAGCTATTGAAAGAGCTCACACAAATCCGGTTTGAGGTTCTGAAAAACCAGATGAACCCACATTTTATGTTTAACAGTTTGAATGTGCTGACCGGCCTGATCGAAACGGATCCGGGAAAGTCACAGCGATTCATTGAAGAGTTTTCGAGCATTTACCGCTATGTACTCGACACCATTGAGCAGCAGGTCGTCACCCTGGAAAAAGAGCTTGAATTTGCCCGGTCGTACATGTACCTGCAGCAGATTCGGCACGGAGAATATTTGAATTACAGTGTTAATATCCGGTCGGAATTGTTATCATTTTATTTACCGCCGTTGTCGTTGCAGGTGGTTCTGGAGAATGCCATCAAACACAACCAGGTGAGCGAGGAAAAACCGCTGCATGTTGAGATTTTTGACAAGGAGAATGATTTAATCGTAACCAACACTTTGCAGCCAAAAATGACATTCGGAAAGTCCACGGGAATCGGGCAGAAGAATTTGGAGAAACGGTATGCATTGGTGTGTTCAAGAATCCCTGAGTTTCACGTGGGGACAGATGAATACAGGGTGGTACTGCCGTTAATGAAGGAATGAATTCCCCCCCTTCGAAGGGGGAAAGAATCAACAAAGTTGATTCAGGGGGATGATAAAGGCTTGATGTCGTTGATAAATATCAAATTAGGATAGCGCAAGCGTCCCGCTTGTGATCGGCCAAAACTGGTCACGAACGAGACGCTCGCGCCATTAGAATTCGGGGCGGGTGGATGACCTCTCGCTCCTAATGCATCCAGAATGAACATCCCTCCCGGCTAAAGCCGTACTCCCCTCAAGGGGAGAATTAACAAAAAACCACTAACAATATGAAAGTTCTGATAATCGAAGATGAGTCCATCGCAGCCAAACGTCTCGAAGAGATGTTGATGGAGATCGACATGGAGTGCGAGGTTTTGGCGAAAATCGGATCGGTGAAGGAGTCCGTGAAGTGGCTGTCCCGTCATGAGGCTGATCTCATTTTCCTGGACATTCAGCTTTCAGACGGACTCAGTTTTTCAATTTTTGAACAGGTTCATGTTGAT
>CAYRDO010000342.1:0-2743 GCA_964422985.1 uncultured Rhodohalobacter sp.
TTTCGGACTAATATTTTATCTTCCGAATCGTTGTGAAATCGAATTTTGATTACAAGAGGGCTTTGAAAAACTAGGGGTTTTGTCCAAGGTCAAAGCTTGAGCGTATTTGAAACCGTAGCTTATTATAGCTATAAGTGAGGATTTCAAATACGCGAAAATACAGAAATTGGGCAAAACAACGGTTTTACAAAGATCTCTACAAAAAAATTTGTCCAGTTACCATTTTTTAGCTTTTAGAATTTATTCAATATGATTTGGCAGGATGCTTACTTTTTATGGCTCTTACTTTTAATCCCACTTTTAGGCGGCGGACTTTGGTGGCACTTCCAGCAACTCAGGGAGCGAAGAAAGCAATACTTTTCAGATGAACTTTTTGAAAGCCTGCGCAGTGGTTTTTGGAAGCTGGGAGATCGCTTGAAAATCATAACTATGTTAGTCGGCCTTTCGTTTTTGGTATTGGCCATAGCGGGACCTAAAGTCGGAACCCAGGTAAAAGAAGTTAAACGGCAAGGTGTAGATCTGTTGATTGCACTGGATCTTTCCGACAGTATGAATGCAGAAGATGTGAAGCCAAGCCGGCTTGAGAAGGCGAAATATGAAATTACAAGGCTGATCGAACGCCTGAAAGGGGATCGTGTCGGCTTGGTCGTTTTCACCGGAGACGCCTATCTTCAGGCCCCTATGACACTGGACTATTCCGCCCTGCGTCTCTTCCTCAATATTGCAGAGACCGATCAGATGCCCAGTTCTACCACCGATTTTAGTGCCCCGATGGAGGTTGGTCAGCGTGCTTTTAATTCGCTGGAAGAGGATCAGAAAGAATCGAATGCGGCGAAGGTTATGCTGATCATCTCTGACGGAGAGAACCATGGAGGAGGATACGACACAGCCCTTCAAGCATTGGTTGAGAGTAATATTTCGGTCTATACACTGGGCATAGGAACCCGTTCAGGGGGAACAATCCCACAATATAATGACGAAAACGGCTCATTGATCGGTTATAAACGCGACAGAAGTGGTAAAGTTGTAACTTCGACGCTTGAACCGGAGGTATTACGAAGTATAGCACAGCAAGGAAATGGAGATTATTACTCAATAGAATCTGGCAGCGATGGTATCGACTCATTCCTGGGACGTATTGATGAACTGGAACAGGGAGAGTTTGCCAGCCAGGAATACGCCGACTTCAAAAATCAGTATCAATTGTTAGCCGTAATCGCACTCGGTTTCATTCTGATATCACTGGTTATTCCCAACTATCAGAAAGAATCGGACAATAAATGGTTCTTGAGTTAGGTAATAAGCAAAGTTACCGTCATCCTGAGTGGAGGTTGCGTTGTTCGACCATAGGTGAATAGATTTCTTGGGAGAGGGGGGGCAGCTCATCAATGAAGAATGCCAGACCCTCATGCGGAAGTTGCTCAATTCATGGAGATTCTTCGACTCACTTCGTTCGCTCAGAATGACAGGGCGTTGTTTATTATTGTGATTCACTCTTTTTTAAAATATCATTCGAATCAACGTCACGTCATCCTGAGTGGAAGGCCGTGTTTTTTGGGCCTGGAATCGAGTGGATCTCCCGGAAGAGAGCAACTCATCAGCAAGGGGATTCTCTTCGTTACTGCAGTTGTTCGATTAAAGGAAACTTTTCACTCCATTCCCGATAGGATTAGAGACAGGCAGGATGACGAGACGTTGATATGGTTATTGTATCGATCGAATACTGATTTTACCGAATTTTAAATTGCACATTTTTAATAAGAACTAAATGATAAAACTTTTTGTCACTGATCTCGACGGCTGTATCTCAGTTCCTTTTCAGACCCCGGCCTGGGAATGTATCACAGAAATAAGGAATCTCAATATCAAAAGCAGTGAGGATCCTTCTATACCGCCTCTCTCTATCTGTTCAGGGCGCCCGTATCCGTATGTAGAGGCGGTAGCACAGTGGCTTGATGTGCGTATGCCGGTCGTATTCGAGAGTGGGGGAATGTACGATCTGAACTCCAACCAGTTCGATCAAAATGGATTTTTTGACGATGAAGCGGTCAAACATGTTAATGAACTGAAAGAGTGGATGAGAGATACCGTGATATCCGAGTTCCCGTCCGGTATTATGGAGTTTTCAAAGTTAATGGATGCGGGTTTTGTTCATCCAGACAAGGAGGTTATTAATAAGGTACTGCCGACCGTTACAGATCATGTATCTGAAAATTATCCTGAGTTTGAAGTCCATCACACCGACATTTCTATAAATATCATTCTCTCTAAAAACAATAAGAGAGCAGGAATAAAGAAGTTGTGTGACAAGCTGGGTATTGAACCTGGAGAAGTGGCATATATCGGGGATTCGAACGGGGACATCCCGGCCCTGGAAGTTGTGGGACAATCATACGCACCGGCAAATGCGAAAAACTATGTGAGGGAAATAGTTGAGTTCCCACTGGAACTGGAAGCTACAGAGGCGGTCTTGGATACGTACAAAAGGATCATTGAGTCCAACCGAGCAAGGATTGATTAGTTATATCTTTCCGGTTCAATGTTGAACGTTCCAGGTATCCCCTTGTCTTAATATGCAGATTACTACCAAGAGATCCATTCGACTCCATCTACCACCTGTCGGACTCTGTTCAAGACGACGAGGCGTTGTTTAGTAACGTAACGTGAATTCGAGATAGCAAAAGAGTATGTGGTTTCGACTTGCTGGCCTGCTCATTGGCGGTAGCCCATTGTTGACCCACAC
>CAYRDO010000343.1:0-2707 GCA_964422985.1 uncultured Rhodohalobacter sp.
TTGCTGTTATCCCATTCTGGTTTGGCATAATCAATAATTTCGATGTATTCATCGTCTGCAGTATTTATACGGTAGCTGCAAGTACAGCTCTTCCCCTCTAAAACACGATTATAGTGTTCTTTTATTTTGTCGAGGTCGTCCTGATGAATGAATTTTTTGTAACCACCTTCGTCTGTGGCGGTTTTAGGAGATAGGCCAGTAAATTTTGAGAAATGTTCTGATACAGTCTCGAACACCGGTTCACCGTTTTTCATTTGCAAGCGATAGGTGAATTCGGCAGCCTGCTCCATTAAGTGGCCGAAATTCCGATTTTGCTGTTTTAAAGTGTCTATAATTCTTTTTTGCAGGGAGATGTTATTGATTTCGGCTCTAATTAGTGTACCGTCTTTGAGATCCAGTAGCTCGGTTTTCCCCTCTATCTGAATTGGCACACCCGATTTGTGACGAATAATCCCTCTGAAGTTACGGCCTCCGAATTTCTCTTCATCAGCCCCTTGGTCAAAGCGTGTTTTAAGAGAGTCACGATATTTTTTAGGAAATAAATCCCAAACTTTGATCTGATTTATTTCATTTTTGCTGTAGCCTGTAAGGTCCCGAAATGCCTTGTTGCCCATCACAATATTGCCCTGCAGATCTACATCCAAGACTGTTTTGTGAGAGGTCTCCCGAAGCTCATCAAATTCTTTCCGTGTATCCATCAGGAATTTTTCGGCACGTTTTCGTTCGGTGATATCGTGCTGATAGGAGACCCAATGGGTGATATTGCCCTCATCATCAGTCAACGGATGGATATCCCACTGGTTAACAAACTCAGAGCCATCTTTCTTATAGTTAACGGTCTGTCCGAAAAATGGTTTTCCTTGTTCCAGTCGTTTTTTCAACTTGTCCAAAACATCGCGATCAGTCTTGGGACCCTGAAGAATACGGGGCGTTTTACCGATCGCTTCCTCTTTGGAATAACCGGTCATCTCTTTAAATCCTTTGTTTACATAGACAATGCGAGGACCTGGTTCTTCAAGGTTCAGTTCGGTTATGAGGATGGAGTCATAGTCGTTTTCAATAGCCGATTCCAGTAAATTCAGATGTGACTTGTATTGATCTCTTTCTTCTATCAGCTCAGCAAATAATTCTTCAAGCTCCTGTTGAGCTTGCTCATTTTTACTAAGCTGTTTAATCCGTTCTTTCCACTTAGACGTTGACTCCATTTTTAAACCTTATTTTCTCTGATTTCTATTACTGCATCCCCGAACATCATAATCCTGATCTTTCATTCCAATCTATGTAATTTTTTGAAGATGATTTTCGTTCCCACGAACTATTTATAAATATAAAAGGGAATCTTATTTAATAAAGAATATTTGTAAGTCCGTGAGGTCGTATTTCCAATAGGAATGGGTCAGGAATTCTTTTTAGGTGACGTATGTACGTGTTTTAGATGATAACAATATTAGTCATTTTAGTTCTGGATTCCCCGAATACTACTTTAGTAGATCTTTGGCGATGGTGTTGAGCTGCATATTGGAGGTTCCCTCATAGATTTTGCCGATTTTAGAATCACGATAAAACTTCTCAACTGGATATTCCTTCACATAACCATATCCCCCGAACAAGTCTATCGCCAGCGAAGAAACCCGCTCGGCTACCTCGGAGGAATGATACTTAGCCATTGCAGCTTGTTTGGTAAATGCCTGATCTTTTTCCTTCATTCTTGCGGCGTTATAGACCAGAAGCCGGGCTGTTTCGATATCTGTCGCCATTTTAGCCAATTGGAACTGCACCCCCTGAAAATTGGCAACCGGTTGCCCAAATTGTTTACGTTGCTGTGTATACTCCAGGGCAGCATCAAAAGCGCCCTGCGCAATACCTACCATCTGGGCCCCGATTCCGATGCGTCCTTCATTGAGTACTTCCATGGCCACCTTGTAGCCCTTGCCCGGTTCTCCCAGAATATTTTCTTTGGGAACCCGGCAATCTTCGAGTAGAACTTCACAGGTAGAACTGGCACGAATACCCAGCTTATTTTCTTTATTAGAAACTGAAAATCCGGCAAAGTCACGTTCCACCACAAAAGCCGTTATTCCTTTATAACCAGCCTCTGGGTTTAGCGTGGCAAACACGATAAAGATATCGGCTTCTGCCGCATTGGTGATCCACATTTTTGTTCCGTTGAGCAGGTAGTAGTCCTCTTTTTCTTCTGCCCGTGTTTTCATGGCAAAAGCGTCACTGCCGGAATCTGCCTCCGAGAGACAGTAGGCCCCTACTTTTTCTGTCGCCAGATGTGAAAGGTATTTCTGTTTGATCTGTTCATCTCCCCACCGGAGGAAAGCGTTGTTGACAAGGGTATTTTGCACATCCATAAAAACAGCCGCAGAGGCATCGACTTTCGAAATTTCTTCAATGGCCAGAATAGACATAAAAAAGTTTCCACCGACACCATTGTACTCTTCAGGAATTTCGATTCCCATCAGGCCCATATCGAAGAATTCCTGAATGAGATCAGGGTCCAATTTGGCCTTTTCGTCCATCTCTTCAACTTTGGGTTTGATGGAGCTTGCAGCAAAGTCGGCTGCGGCCTCTTTCAACATTCGTTCATCTTCGGAAAGGTCGGTTAGCGGTAAAGATCCCTGTTTTAGCTGTTCCATAAGTGAGATGTCTTGGTAATGAATTTACTATGAAATGAATGTTCAAGCTATTCCTTCATCAAAAC
>CAYRDO010000344.1:0-2707 GCA_964422985.1 uncultured Rhodohalobacter sp.
ATGATGCTCAGCAGTTTTGGCGTCCAAAAATTAGTTGCCAGTCCGATAGTTAAAAATCGCATTATCTTGGCCGGTGATGCTGCTCATGTTGTAAGTCCCATTGGAGGACAGGGAATGAACTTAGGTTGGCTGGGCGTATGGGATTTGGCGAAAACTCTACAACAGATCAATACTAATAACACTCCGGCTGATGGCTTTCTTAGAAAATTTGAAAAGCGCAGGTACAAGGCGGCGAATAATGCCATTCGGAGAGCAGAAATGAACATGCGACTGGGACGGGAGGCATCTTATCCAACATTTCGTAATGGCCTTGTCTCTTTTATGCTGAATACACCATTATCCAATCTTATGGCCAGGGTTTTTACGATGCGCGGCGTAGAGCATTGGCCTCTTTGAAGAGCTATTTTTGAAAGCGAATGATAAAGGTAGTACCATTACTATGGGTAATGTCCAAAGCGGCATCCAGCCTACGGAGTAACACTTTAATCAACCATCCTCCGACAGATCCTGAGTTATCGACAGAGAAATCATCTCCGATACCGACGCCATTATCAGAGACTTCGAGACTTATTAAATCGTTGTCAGATTGGCTTAAAGAGATATCAATTCGACCGTCTTGTGCATCATTCTTAAAAGCATGTTTATAACAATTCACCATCAGCTCATTTAGCAGCAAGCCACAACTCATAGCTCGGTCGGTGTCAATCTGGATATTGTCTGCTTTTACCTTAACTGTAACTTTTTGAGACGGACTTGCCAATGTATTTCCAATTTTTTCGACAAGACGTTTCAGATATGCTTTCAGGTCAATCTGATTACCCAAACTGCTGTTATATAGAAAATCGTGTACCTCTGTCATTGATTTTATGCGAGAAGCTGTCTTCCGAAGTATGCGTTTAGCCTTTTCATCCTCCACATCCGAAAGCTCCATCTCGATCAGGGCCGTAATTGTCGACAGATTATTTTTTAGCCGGTGGTGCACTTCGGTAAGCAGCATCTCTTTTTCCTTAAGCTGCGTTTGGACCTTTTCAAGCTGACGTGTTCTTTCAATAGCAACTGCAACGTGATCAGCCAATGCCTGAAATATGGGTATATCTCTCTCTTCAAATCCCCGGTCATCCAATCGATTGATTGCTTGTAAGACACCGAATACCTGCCCACCCCTATCCTTTAGCGGCACACAAATAAGATTCTTGCTCGTAAAGTCATCAGAAATGTCTCCCCCAAAGATATCGCTGTTTTCAAGATCATTAGAAAAGTAAGGTTGCTCATTTTCGATCACCCAACCACCAATACCTTCTCCCTTTTTAATCCGCTCACCGGAAATTTCTCGATGAACCGGCCCAGTGGGCATACTGATAATAAGCTCACCAGTAGACTCGTCCAGCAGCATCAACGAACTAGCTTCCACATTCATCACATTTTGGATGACTTCGATGCTTTCTTTTAGAACGGCTTGTAATTCAACAGCTTGATTTAAACTACTGATATTTTCGAGCAAAAGGTGAAGGCTATCACCCGTCTGCTCATCATAATAAAGGCCGTCCGCCAAATGGCTTTGCTTAGTTGATGACATGGTTTTACCCCTCAGGAAAAACCTAATCTCTTAATTATGGATTCTGCAACACTATCTATTTAATGCTTTTTTGATTCTTTTAAAAGTAAACTTAGTTAACACAAATATTAACAAATAAACAAACGCCCACCATTTTACTCTCTGATGAATAATTAGTTTAGTTTTGCAGTTCCTTTTCGGCACGATGGTATTCTCGCAACACATAATGCAAAATACCACCATTGCGATAGTAGTCGATCTCGACTGGTGTATCGATTCGGCAAACGGCTTCAAAAGAAATGGTTTCTCCATTCTCTTTCTTGGCCTCAACCCTCACCATTTGTCGCGGTTTCAAATCATCCGTCAGGTGGATATTGAATTCTTCAGAACCGTCGAGCCCCAAAGTATCCGCAGATTCATCCTCCTTAAATTGCAATGGCAACACACCCATTCCAACTAAATTGGATCGGTGGATTCGCTCATAAGAAGTGGCTATTACAGCCTCTACGCCTAACAAAATGGTCCCTTTTGCCGCCCAATCGCGAGATGATCCCGTTCCATACTGCTTACCGGCCAGTGCCACCAACGGCGTACCGTCTTCCTTATAGCGCATGGCCGCATCAAAGATCGTTGTAATCTCATCATCCGGGAAATAATTCGTGTAACCTCCCTCCTTTCCGGGTGCTAACTGATTCTTGAACCGGACATTTGCAAACGTACCACGGGTCATCACACGATCATTTCCGCGGCGCGATCCATAGGAATTAAAATCCTTGGGTTCTACTCCATGATCAATCAGATACTTACCGGCCGGGCTATCTACTTTAATGTTACCGGCAGGCGAAATATGGTCAGTTGTAATAGAATCACCCACTTTGACAAGTGCTCTGGCCCCACGGATGGAATCGATGGGATCCGGCGATTCTCCCATATCCATAAAGAATGGCGGTTCTTGAATATAGGTGGATTCATCCTTCCATTCATAGAGCTCTCCTCCTCCAACAGGAATTTCGTCCCACTCTTCGGATTTGAAAATATCACCATACTGCTCGTTAAACAGTTCCGGACGAATGGCACTATCCAGATGCTCAGCAATCTCTTCGGATGTGGGCCAAATATCTTTCAAATACACATCGTTGCCATCCTTATCTT
>CAYRDO010000345.1:0-2704 GCA_964422985.1 uncultured Rhodohalobacter sp.
CCACAATCGGATCATCAAATTCAAGATTTTCCAGAATATCTTTTTTGACTTCAGGTGTTGCCGTTGCAGTCAAAGCTATCCATCGGGTTGATTTCGGAAGGTCCTCAAGCTCTTTTCGAATCTCTCTATACGACGGACGAAAATCGTGTCCCCATTCAGAAATACAATGGGCTTCATCAATCGCAACCAGTTGTATGTCCAGTTTAGGTTGTTCAGCTTTCCAAAGATTTGTTGTGAGACGTTCAGGAGAGATATAGATTAGCTTGTACATCCCATTTCGGGCGTTTACCAATCGTTGTTCCACTTCATACAATGGAATCGTACTGTTTATAAACGTCGCCCGAATTCCTGCCTGATTCAATTGTTGAACCTGATCTTGCATCAACGCGATGAGAGGAGAAATGACAACGGTCAAACCATCCTGGATAACCGCCGGAACCTGGTAACAAAGAGACTTCCCCCCACCTGTCGGGAACAAAACAAGTGTATCATTTCCATCAAGAACCGATTGAATAGCCTCTTCCTGTCCCGTCCTGAATGAAGGAAATCCCCAATAGGATTGCAGTGCTTCCCGCGCTTTTTCGATTGTAAGTTCTTCAGGCAAAATCTGTTTTGTAATCGTTGAAGCTTTTGAAATTTAGCAGGTCATTGCGAGTGGAACAAAGCAATCTACTAAGCTGAAAATATGAGGAGATTGCCACACTCTCCAAGGCTCGTTCACAATAACATTCTCAAAACAACATTACAAAACCCTGCCTGATTTTAAAAGTTTACAACCACACCAAGTTTTATATGAAGCAGATCGGTTGTTGATTGGCTCACATCGTAGGTAACCTGACCATTGTCGGTGCGGATGGATCCCTTTTGGAGATATTCCGCTTCCCGGCCAAACATGTAACGACCTCTCAGATTCAGATAAACGGACGACGGTTCTACATCTCCCGGTGTTTTTGTTATCTCTCCTTTTCGTTGCCATAAACGAATTTGCATCCCCGCGCCAAATCCGTAGCTGAGTGCAGTGTCCTCAAAATTTGTATCGCTGAGTACTTCATCATCGTCAAAGAAATCATCTCTGTCTCGAATGACTGTTTCCGTGAAGAAGTAGTTAAATCCGAAAAGGCCATCTACATATGGTCTTACGATTGAGGGTGGTGCGATCAAACGAAACAGAAGATCACCGTGCACCAGATTGTAACTGTTTTCAACCTCAACTCTTAAGTCCGGGATGTTATCGCTGAGTGGTTCATCACGAGTGTCTGTTCCGAAGTTCATAAATCCGAATTCCAGCCCAACCATGACGGGTGAATTTGCAAATCGATAGCCGCCCATCAGGTCTATTCCACCCCCCACTCGATCGGATTGATCCCTAAAATCACCCTGAGGAATACCAACTCCTAAATCAAGTTCAGCCTGAAATTCTTGGGAGTATAAAGTTCCTGAAAGCCCCAAAAATAGTAGTGTAACAAGTAGTAAAAATCTTTTCATAAAGCTTTTGATGTTATTAACCAGTTCTGATTGATGTAACGTCACACTCTATACTTATACGAGAAGCTGTTTTTTGTAGTTTCTTTTTAAAACAAAAAAGCCCTGAAAATTCAGGGCTTTGTGAGTCATTAAAAAGTGTATGTCATTGGGAGGAAAAAATGAGATTTCTTCTCTCCACTTTTATTGAAAGTATTTGCGATGATCTATCAGATAACTGCTTTCAGGTAGTCTTTTCTCATCTCGGCAATGGCTGCAATGCTGATCCCAACCGGGCAAACAGCTTCGCACTCCCCGTGATTGGAGCAATCACCAAATCCTTCATCCTGCATCTGTTCAACCATTGCGATCGTTCGCTTGTCTCTTTCCGGTTGACCTTGCGGTAGGAGATTCAGATGTGCCAGCTTGGCTCCCGTAAACAGAGAAGCCGATGAGTTCGGACAGGCAGCAACACATGCTCCGCAGCCAATACAAGTTGCAAAATCAAAGGCTTCATTCGCTTTGTCCTGAGCAATCGGAATAAGATTCGCTTCCGGAGCTGCCCCGGTTTTCACGGAAACATATCCACCGGCTTCAATAATTCGGTCAAAAGCGGACCGATCCACAACCAAATCTCTGATCACAGGAAATGCTGCTGCTCTGGGTGGTTCAATAACGATGGTATCCCCATCATTGTAATTTCTCATATGAAGTTGACAAACAGCAGTCTTATGCTTTGGGCCATGAGCCCGGCCGTTAATCACAAGATTACATGATCCACAAATTCCTTCGCGGCAGTCGTAATCAAACTCAACAGGTATTTTACCTTCCTTAATCAGGTTTTCATTGAGAACATCCAACATCTCAAGGAAAGACATATGTTCGTTAACCTCATCAAGCGTATAATCCTCAAAACGACCGGAGTCATTCGCATTTCTTTGTCTCCAAACTTTGAGATGTATCGTCATCATTTCTGCCATGTTGCCTTAGTTATTTTGCCACCAAAACACAAAATCACAAAAGGATTATTTGTTCTTTAGTGGCTTTTAAAATCAACTCGTTTTAAATTTCAATAGTTGGAATTAGTAAAACTTTTTTCGTGTCTTCGTGTTTTAGTGGCGATCTAAGTTATTTATAACTTCTTTGTTTCAATTCCACGAACTCAAACTCAAGATTTTCTTTATGAAGCTTGGTATTGAGTTTCCCGTTGACTCCCAGGTATTCCCATGCGGCGACGTATGAA
>CAYRDO010000346.1:0-2679 GCA_964422985.1 uncultured Rhodohalobacter sp.
CGAGGTGGAATCGTATCTCAATTACCAAGGGCAAAAACTTGTCGAGCGGTTTGATGCGGTCTCCTATGTGCACCTCACACAAGCCATGGATTCTCACGATATTAGTCGAAGTCGCCCGCGAATCCAAGAAACACTTGCGGCATTAACTATCCCGATTATTGTTGTTGGTATCGACAGCGACATGCTTTATCCCGCAGAAGAATGCCGACAATTGGCAAACCTATTGCCGAACGGACGTTACGAGGAGATTTCTTCTCCACACGGACACGATGCTTTTTTAATCGAATTCGGGCAGCTCAATTCCATTGCAAAATCATTACAAACAGAACTATCTGAACAAGTAGTTTAAATCAAAATGTCACACACAGAAACACATACTCTCAAATTCGGCGGTTCTTCACTACAGAATTCAACACTGATCCGTCAATCAGTCCAAATTGTAAGCGAGCGAATGCAGGAAGCACGTCCTGTTGTAGTGGTATCAGCTATTGGCGGAGTTACCGACAACCTGATTGAACTGGCCGACCGATATTATAAAAATGATCATGCATCATACCAGATTATAAACGAGCTTGAAACTCAACACCGACAAATCTTTGACGAGCTGGCATCTCCGGGACATCCCAAACGGGGTGATCTGCAGGATCTTTTCGCCGAACTGAGAATGACTCTTGAGAACAAAGATTTAAAGGATAATAATTTTAATGCCTGGAAAGATCACATCTTATCAATTGGTGAGCGTGCATCGGCACTTATCTTTGCCGCTGCTCTATCTGAATATAATATTGATTCGGTGGCGTACGAAGCTTCCCACTTTGTCAAAACTGATTCGACCTTTGGTAAGGCACGAGTACAACGCGATGCCACTCGCAAATTGATTCAAAAATTTCTTCAACAATCAAAAGCAGTACCTGTAATTACCGGTTTTATCGGCTCCAACAATCAACAGCAAATCACCACGCTCGGTCGATCGGGATCGGACTACTCGGCCGGACTTATTGCCGATGCTCTTGAGGCCGACCACCTCGAAATTTGGACTGATGTGGACGGTGTCCTCACGGCCGATCCAAGCTGGGTGCCGGATGCAGAATCTATCGAACAGCTCAGCTTCGGTGATATTGCTGAACTTTCATCCCACGGTGCCCGCGTCATACATCCCAAAACCATTCAACCCATCCAAAACAAAAAAACTACCGTGTTAGTCAAAAACAGCCACAACCCCCAACATCCCGGCACACTCATTACATCAGACTTTGACACCAATGGCTCCCTCAAAACGATTACCATTACCGGTCCGTTTGTGAGACTGCAAATTGATCAAACACACGCTTACGATCTGTTTGTACAGCTGCACGAATGGAGCACTGAACATCCTGATACCAAACCCATAGAGTTTACACAGCAAACCGAATTCGAAGCAGCTCGATTTTTATTGAAGCAATCATTTTTTGAGGACATCAAAGAGCAGCTTTCAACGTGGGCAGCAAATCAAAATACACTCTTTAATCTTGATGACAATCTGTACAAGCTAAAAAAGTTCAGCAATCAATTTAATGAGGGGGAACAACTATCCGGACGGATCATTTCGCTGCTGGATAACAATGGAATTCAACCATTACACACCCAGCGAAACTACAATGAACGATTCATCTCCTTTTTATTACCCGAAGATCAAGCCCGTCTGGCAGCGCATTTGATTAACAATGCAGTTTCCAAAACAAGGCCTGCCATCGACCTTTTTGTAGCCGGCACCGGTGCGGTTGGAAAAACACTGTTGAACCAACTTAATGATCTGGAACCTGCTGATTTTCAGTTTCGATTGATCGGTACCTGCAACAGCCGAAAAATGCTTTGGAATACAGATGGAATCGACTTGGATACAGAGCTTAACTGGGATAATGCGGAACAAACAAGGTGGGATGTTCTGCTGGACAAACTCACAAAAGATCGCCCCAGAAATCTAATTTTTGTAGATGCCACCGGCAGTGAAGAGGTGGCTCGGCTGTATCCCAAGCTGCTTGCCAGGGGAATTCACATCGTTACCCCGAGCAAATTGGCCAATACATTTGAGCAATCATTTTTTGACACACTGAAAAATCTGGCCAAAAAACACCATAACTCGTTTAGATATGAAACAACCGTAGGCGCAGGATTGCCGGTCATTTCTACCATCAATGATTTACAATCCGCGGGCGATCAAATCTCTGAAATATCAGGCGTGGTTTCCGGAACAATGACCTACCTGTTTAATCAGCTTGAACAGGATGTTCCATTCAGTAAAGCCATTATTGATGCCCGCGAAAAAGGGTACGCCGAACCTGATCCGCGTGATGACCTTTCCGGAGAAGATGTAGCCCGCAAATTCCTGACGCTGGCACGAACACTGGGCATCAACATAGAACGGGAGGAATTGCAAGTGGAGTCATTGATTCCAAAAGAGCTCAAAAATGTTGACAGGAAAACTTTTCTGCAAAAGTTGTCGGATTATGACGGCGAATGGAAACAGCGCATCCGTTCTGCCCAGAAACGTAATAAAACTCTCCGTTACACCGGCAAACTTAAGGACGGTAACATAACGATTGGAATAGAATCTGTTCCGCAGGATTCTCCTCTCGGACAGCTTAAAGGAACCGATAACCTCATTCAGATTTATTCTGAATTTTATAATCAAACGCCCTT
>CAYRDO010000347.1:0-2678 GCA_964422985.1 uncultured Rhodohalobacter sp.
TAAAATAGGTAGGAGTAAGTCCCGTCACTTTTTTGAACTGATTGGAGAGGTGAGCAACACTGCTGTAATGCAATCGATACGCAATTTCTGTAAGCGTTAGCTCATCATACAGAAGAAGTTCTTTTACTTTTTCAATTTTGTGCATGATTACATACTGCTGGATGGTAATTCCCTTCACTTCCGAAAATATATTGGAGAGATATGTATAGTCGTACCCCAACTTCTCGCTGATATAATCAGAATCATTCATTTTAGGAATTTCATCAGAGTAGTGAATCATTTCCACAATGACAGCTTTTATTTTTTCGACCAGGATATTTTTTTTGTCGTCCAGTAGTTCCAGTCCCGACCTTTTTAAATTCTTCCCGAATTTCTCCCTTTGCTTTTCTGTAAAATCCCCCCGAATTTCAATCATACCAAGATCGACGGACAGGTAATCAATGCCAAGTTTTTCCAACTCAGATTTGACCAGCATTTTACAGCGCAAGCTAACCATGTATTTTATATATAGCTTCATACTGCATCACTTAAAAAACTAAATAATAATCGATTCATCTCGATTAATTACACATCCATGAAACACGACTCTCTTTCCTATATAACATCCTTACCGTCCATTATTTATGATCTATTACAGATTAGCAATATAAATGATTGCTCTCTATAAGACTTACAAAAAAAATAGGCTTTGTTACATACATCACAGATTTTCACTCAGAAATGCACACCGGTTTTTTGGCAACACATTTTGAAGTACACGAACTCTTACCAACTTTTTACAGCCAGGTGGGATCTAAACTGAGTGACCGGGCAGCTGATGATAAACCTATATATTAAGTTTATTCAGAAGCATCCCAAACCGGAACGTCTAAAAATTCTGAAAGTTTTTGGGCGTCCTCCCGAAGTTGTATCGGATCGCCGTGATCTACAACATTCATCCGAGACCCATCCCGAAGAATCAGGTTTAGCTCGTAACTCACATACCTTTTATTATCACTTCGTACCAACTCCGGTATAATTTGAAGCGCATAAATATTACTGATTCTCATCGTATCATCTTCATCACCCTGTGCTAAATATCGCGCCGGGGCTTTCCAATCTTTCCAGTACATGCCTTTTGTTTTGTCGAAAATGACCGGTTTCGCGAAACTGTATAACATCCAACCCCCTGCTGCCATAAAAATCGAACCAAATAACACAGCAAACAGAAATTCAGTGTCAAAAATCCTGTCAATCGTCTGAACTTCGTGGATCCAAAATATTACCGGAACGGAAAGACCAACAAGCAAAAAGATCATGCTGAATAATTTAGCTCCAAACGTGGCTTTGAATTCCATACGGGTGTAACCGATCGGCACAAGCTTGTGAGTTTGAAAGTTGGTCCCACCACCTTTTAACGGATTCCAATCTGTTTTCATGGCTACATCATCATCAAATTTTGCCGGATCAAATGTCGGCTTCCAAGCAGAAACTTTCTTTAGGATTTTTTTGATTTTATTCAACATACGCCAATCATTCAATACAGGTCTGGAAAAAAGAATTAGGTAGGCTTTATAATCGTAAACAATACAAAAGATTGGAAATAATGATTGAATGAAGAGATGTTCTCATCTTAAAAGTTGTTATTTTATAAGAAGTTATATGAATAAAAACAGGAGATTTTATGAGCTATTACGTATCAACAACATTTAATGGATCATTTGAGGATGCTATCGCCAAAACCACCGAAGAACTGAAGAAGGAAGGCTTTGGCGTATTAACAGAAATCGATGTAAAAGAAACGCTGAAAAAGAAGCTGGATGTGGACTTCAAAAAGTATAAAATTCTAGGCGCCTGCAATCCCGGCTTTGCACATAAAGCGCTTCAGGCCGAAGATAAAATCGGGACAATGCTACCATGCAATGTAATTGTTGAAGAACATGAAGATGGCACGATAGAAGTTTCAGCCGTTAATCCAATTGCATCTATGCAAGCGATTGAGAACTCAAGCCTGGGAAACATCGCGGGTGAGGTGAAGTCTAAATTAGAGAAGGTTATCCAGGCGATTTAATAATTTTTTTCGATCTGTAGGGGCAATTCATCAATTGCCCCTATACAAGTGCACCAAGAATTCGTAGGTATACTCATTAAGAGAAGACTAGTATGGAATTTTTACAAGCTTATGGCGAATCTACAAAGACCGCTTTGGGCTTTTTCTGGAAATCGGGTTGGGCATTTATTCTCGGTTATTTTGTTTCCGGGATGATCCAGGCGTTCGTCCCCAAAGGCGAACTAACCAAATACATGGGAAAGCCAAATTTTAGGAGCGTATCGCTTTCCACATTTTTTGGAGCTATCTCATCATCCTGTTCTTTTGCCGCCTTGGCAGCTGCCCGCTCCCTGGTAAAAAAGGGAGCTCATTTCATCGCGGCGGTTGCCTTTATGTTTGCTTCCACAAACCTGGTGATTGAACTCGGTATTCTGATTTTGATTTTCCTGGGTTGGCAATTTTTAGCCGCAGAAATTGTGGGCGGACTGATTCTCATTGCGATCAGCAGTTTTTTGATCAAACTTACCTATCCGGAAAGCTGGCTTGAGGAAGCTCGCGAAAAAGTAGAAGGTGAAGGCGATGAGATGGCGGATGATTTCGACTGGAAAAAACGGATCAAAAGCAAAGAGGGCTGGCAACTGGTTGGCCA
>CAYRDO010000348.1:0-2653 GCA_964422985.1 uncultured Rhodohalobacter sp.
CAACCTGCGACTTCATCTCTTTCAGGCGAATCACCTCTTTAATAATCGCCACAATATCTTCTTTTGTGAGATATTGAATGTCGGGATCAACATCGAGTTTTAATCGCTTGTTGAGTCGATATCGTCCTACTTCACCGAGATCATAATTCTTGTCGCTGAAGAACAGTCGTTCAAGCACTTGTCGTGCAGTTTCAGGATCAGGCATTTCACCTGTTCTGATCTGCTGATAAATTTCACCGAGAGCTGTAACATCATCATGAGAAGGATCTTTTCTCAATGTATTCATGATTACAGACCGCTCTGACTCCTCTTCTTCGATCTTCTGAATCAGAACTTTTTTAACATCGGCTTCTTTCAGTACGCCGTAGTCATCTTCAGTTAATTCATGATCCCGCTCGAGAAGTACTTTACGTTCTGTAGCTTCGGTAACCTCGCCGGTTTCATCATCAACTACTTCTTCAGTCACTTCAACAGTGATATCTGTAGCTAATCGTTTACCAACAAGATTGTCATTATATTTTTTCTTCGAACCAAAGGATACTTCCTCAGAAAGTTCGAATAAACTTAAAACATCCAGGTCTGTTGAGTATCCAAGGGCACGCAGAAGAGTTGTGGCAGGAATCTTTTTCTTCCTGTCGATATACGCCCAAAGTACATCTCGGATATCATTTGTAAACTCAATCCAGGATCCTTTAAATGGAATAACTCGTGCAGAGTATAATTGAGTGCCGTTCGGGTGTATATTTTGCCCGAAGAAAACACCCGGAGATCGGTGTAACTGACTAACAATTACACGTTCAGCTCCGTTAACAATAAAAGTTCCTCGCTCCGTCATCCAGGGCAGGTCACCAAGAAATACTTCCTGCTCGATGGTTTCGGATGCTTCATCGGAACTGTCGGCGGCCGACAGTCTCAGTTTTGCCTTCAGTGGAATCGCATATGTAAGTCCGCGTTCCTGGCATTCTCTGATATTATATTTTGGTGTATCGACAGAGTAATAGATAAATTCCAGAATATGAGTTTCCCTTGAATCCTGGATCGGGAAATTCTCATTGAAAATTCTCTGCAAACCCTGATTCTTTCGATCGTTTGGAGCAACATCAAGTTGCGCAAAACTGTTGAAAGATTCGAGTTGTATATCTAAGAAGTCAGGGTAGTCTATTACATTTTTAATTCTGCCGAATGAAAGGCGATCGGTAAACGGGATTTTCTCCATAGTTGTACTCTAAAGGACTTCTCCTTAGTTAAAAAGAAATGTGAGTAAACTCTTTTAGATGAATGAGATCTCACATATGAATTAGACGCCAAAAGCCAACACCTATAATAGATGTCGGCTAAGGGCAATAGTCGGTTTTGCCGGTTACTTGAGCTCTACTTCAGCTCCGGCTTCTTCAAGCTTAGATTTCAGATCTTCAGCTTCTGCTTTTGCAACTGCTTCTTTTACAGTGTTTGGTGCATTATCAACCAGTTCTTTAGCTTCTTTCAGCCCAAGACCGGTGATGCTGCGAACTTCTTTAATCACTGCAATTTTCTTAGCGCCAGCAGATTTCAGAACAACATCAAATTCAGTTTGCTCTTCACCGGAATCTCCTTCTCCTCCACCGGCACCGCCGCCAGCTACAGCTACAGCCGCAGCAGCAGGTTTGATGTCGTATTCTTCTTCAAGAACTTTTGCTAGTTCGTTTGCTTCTTTGATCGTTAAGTTAACGAGTTGTTCTGCGATTTCTTTAACGTCAGCCATTGTTATTATTCTCCGTTCGTCGGTTTAATTAAAAAATTGTTTATTAGGTTATTCGTCGCCTTCGTCAGCGATTGATTGAATTGCTCCTGCCAGATTGCTTCCTTGTGCTTGCAATCCACTTACTACGTTAGACATTGGTGCCATCAGCAGACCAATAATATCACCGATCACTTCGCTCTTCGACTTCATAGCGGCAAGTGTATCGAGTTGGTCTTCGGTATAATAGTCACCATCAATTAAGGCAGCCTTAAATTGTGGCTTTTCATTTTCCTTAATGTAGTCTTTCAGAACTTTAGCAGGTGCAGCCAGCTCTTCTTCCACAAATGCAAAACCATTTTGATCTGCAAGGTGTGGATAGAGATCGTCATATCCGCCAATTGTATCCATCGCTCGTTTAATGTGTGTATTCTTATACACTTTAAAGCGCACATTACCTTCGCGAAACTTACCACGCAGTTCTCCCATATCTGAAACAGACATTCCGGAGTAATTTGTGATGTATACCGCGTTCGAGCTTTCAAGCTGCTCGGTAATCTCTTCTACAATTGCCTTTTTTTCTGTTAATGTCGGCATTGTTCTTACTTGTTAATTTCTAAATTGAAGTAATTGATGATCGGCTAAGTTGGATGCTAGGTCCCATCGTGGTGCTTAAATATGCACTTCTGATGTATTGACCTTTAGCAGATGCCGGCCGTAACCTCATAATGGTTTGCAGAAATGAAATAAGATTTTCACGCAATTCACTTGCGTCAAAACTTACTTTCCCTACGGATGTATGAAGGATACCTGTTTTATCAACCCGGAAATCGATCTTACCGGCTTTGAACTGTTTTACGGTATCAGCTACATCGGTAGTAACTGTTCCACTTTTAGGATTTGGCATAAGACCTCGTGGGCCCAAATGTCGTCCGA
>CAYRDO010000349.1:0-2617 GCA_964422985.1 uncultured Rhodohalobacter sp.
TCGCGCATTTATGTATGGCCTTGAAAGTTTGGTGGATCTGAATCTGCTTCCGGTACTTGGTTTTGATAACCGAAATGCCCGCCTGAATTTGTTTGCCAACACCGCCATCACAAAATCAGAATATCTCGATTCCGATATTCCGGGAGTGGAGGGGAATGAAGTAGAATTTATTCCCCTGATAAATCTCAAAACAGGGCTCCGGTTTGGCTATAAAAACCTGTTAGGAAGTCTTCAGTACACCTATCTTTCCAGGCAATTCACAGACGCTTCCAATGCCCTCCAAAACGTCAACGACAATCAGAGTGGAATAAAAGGAGAGATCCCCGCTTACGATATCCTGGATTTGTCGCTTTCTTGGTCGTATAAAAAGTTTAAGGTGGAATCGGGTATCAACAATCTGTTAGACAACAGTTACTTTACAAGAAGAGCTACCGGCTATCCAGGTCCGGGAATTATTCCATCGCCGCCGAGAACATATTATGTAACATTGCAGTTTACGCTGGATTCGTGAGTTTGCAAAAAAATCCACCTTTGAAGGGGGAAAGTGAAATGAGCGTTTAGCGAATGAACTCGGGGGATGTTCCTCGTCGCGAGAACACCTCTCTCTCACAAAAACTTACTCGCTAAATTCGCCAGTTCAGAACGCTCCCCTTTTTCCAGGTTGATGTGCGCATACACATCATTATTGTTCATGCGATCCACCAGGTAGGAGAGGCCGTTGCTTTGCGTGTCCAGGTATGGCGTGTCGATCTGGAAAATATCACCCGTAAAAATGATCTTTGTATTTTCACCGGCGCGGGTAATAATCGTTTTCACCTCATGCGGCGTCAGGTTCTGAGCTTCATCCACAATAAAGATGACGTTATTCAGGCTGCGTCCCCGAATGTACGCAAGCGGCACAATCGAAAGCTTATCATTCTGAACCATCTCATCAATCTTCTTATACTGCTTGCTGCTTTCTTTGTACTGATTTTTGATGATGTTCAGGTTATCCCACAGCGGCTGCATATATGGATCAATTTTTGATTTTACATCACCGGGCAGATAGCCCAGATCGCGATTACTTAACGGCACAATCGGTCGCGCCAGATAGATCTGTCGATATTCCCGCCGCTGCTCAAGCGCACATGCCAGTGCAAGTAATGTTTTCCCGGTTCCGGCCGCTCCTGTAATAGTAGCAAGCAAAACCTCAGGGTTCATCAACGCATGCATCGCAAAGGTTTGCTCGGCATTTTTTGGCGTGATGCCGTAGGCGTTCATCGGTTTCACCAATTCCACTTTGTTACTCGTGGGATTGTAATACCCAAGCGCCGAACTGGAATGATTTTTCAGAATATAGTAGTGGTTGCTGACCGGCTTTGTTTTGTCAATTTCTTCATAATCGATCTGACCTTTTTTGTAGAGATCGTTGATATGGCCATTGTCTTCAAACTTCAGATCGGTCTTACCACGATAGAGGTGATTGATATCTTTGATGCGTATCGTCTCATAATCCTCAGCATCCAGACTTAGCGCACGTGCTTTTAAGCGAAGATTAATATCCTTCGAAACCAACGTGACTTTTTTATCCGGTTCCTCTTCTTTGAGTTTTAAAGCGGAATTTAAAATCCTGTGATCGTTTTTTTGTGATCCAAATACCTCAGAGGCATCCACGTTACTTCCTTCATCACTAATAACCCTGATTTTTCCATGCGATTTACCATTCAGCGGTATCCATTTCTGGATCATATTAGCATCGGTAATTTTATCGAGATAGCGGATAAATTCTCTTGCGTGAAGATTCGTGACCGTATTTCCTTTTTTAAACGAATCCAACTCTTCCAACACGGTAATGGGAATGGCGATATCGTGCTTCTCAAAGTTTTTTACGGCTTCGGAATCATATAAAAGAACGGAGGTGTCGAGTACGAAAATCTTCTTCGCTTTCTTTTGTCTGGGCATAGGCCATACAAATTTGATGAGAGATGAGTGTCTGTATGATGTCTTAAAACAACAATAATCAAACAAACTCTCAGAATCAATTCTCTTGAAAAAATTTACGCAGAGTTTATTTAGTTTTTAATGATAATCCAAAAAGTCATTCACCGGATGAGTACCAGAATAGACATTGTATTTTATGCCCTGGCAGAAGTTTCTGTGTAAGTACTAAGTACAGAACCATTCTAAAATTTTGTATCGGTAAGAAAAATACAATGTCTGCCAAAGCTTTTCCCTTGTCAGATGTATTAACGTTTCGAAAACTCATACAAAGCAATCGAACAAGCAATCGCCGCATTCAAACTTTCAACCTGATCCGGATTTCCATCGATTTTAATTCGTTGACGCCCATTTACAAACAGCTCATCAGAAATGCCATTTCCCTCATTTCCCACTACAAGAATGCTTTTGTCTGATTTGGGTCTCTCGTCAAGATTTTTTGAACCTTCGCCGGCATCCAGTAGAAAAGTCGTCCAATTTTGATGTTCAAAAGAAGACAGAAGGTCACTCAAATTTCCGGATAGATAAGGCAGAACTCCCGTTGCTCCCGCTGTACTTCGAACCACTTTTGGATGAAAAGAATCCACTGTTCCTGTTCCAAAAAGAATTCCGACAACATCAAACCAGCAAGCTGTTCGGA
>CAYRDO010000350.1:0-2613 GCA_964422985.1 uncultured Rhodohalobacter sp.
AATTACTATTGACTGTAGCGGAATACCACTACAACCTTATCTCTTCTCAGTTCTTCATGTTTTCCGCATCACCTTTCAATAGAACTGGTTTCGTAATACCAGCGGCGACCACCATATCAAATCTTATCCACATCCCGCCTGGCAGCTGTAGTTCCTAATCGATGGCACTTTCTGAGGGCAAATTGAACAATCCCCAGCACCTCCTGGCGGCTGCCCCCAATATCACGAAGAAGGTCTCGGTGACCACGCTTTGCCGGCGTCGATAAAGACCACCGGAAAGTAAGTTTCAAGCGGACGCTCGATCCACTCGGCCACCAGGCGCACCCACGCGATCATTCGAGAGACCGAGAATGGGCGTGTAAGTGCCGGCGTTCTTCGAAGACTTCTCTAACTCGCGCTTGGGTCAGTCCCTGTCCATAAAGAGCACCGACCTTCAGGTTAAAGGCTTGTTGCGATCCCTGGGATTGAAGCTACAGCAATTTGCCTTGTCCGTATACCGGGCCGAAACGGAAGCCGTTGATCTTACGGTAATTGCTGAATTACTCGTAAAGATAAGTTGGAATTGCTACAAAAAAATGGACAGACGTTATAGGGATAGTTTGCGATAGGAGGGGCAAAATAACCTGACCTGAATTCTAGATAAGACTAACTCAAAATGGTAACTGTCATCGAGAGGAGGCTTTGTTGCCCTTTTGGGCTTAACTAGGAAGTCTACGCGGCGATTGCCCCGTCCGTTTTTTGTTCACCATTGGTCGATTGCCTCCCCCTAATAAAAAAGGTCCGGATGCGATCCCCGGACCTTTTAAATTTAGCTAATACTGTGTAAGGATTAAGACTACGGGCCCACCAATAGCCTGGACCTCGAACTCTTTTACCTGTTAGTTATCCGACTCGGCAGGTACCCGATCGAAATATTGCTGAATCAAATCATCATAGGTGCGCACAGCCTCGTCAAATTTGTTCAACTTCTCGAGTATACTTGCTTTTTTGTAGATGGCAGTAGCAACCTCCTCTTTCTTCACACTAAGGTCGGTACTTGCATATTTTATGATTTCGTCATAAGCGTTAATTGCTTCTTCAAATCGTCCTAATTCAGTGAGTAGGTTAGCACGTTTGAGCAGAGCCTCTTTCAAGTACTCTGAATAGTACGCAATCTTATTTTCATCTCCTTTGACCGATTTTTTTGCTTGAAGAATCGTCTCCATACGTTTACCTGTGGTGTTTTCTTCTTTTTTACTGGATTCGGTGTTGTTCTCATTATTATTAACCGGAACTTTGACTTCTTTTGGCTTTTCCACGTCTTCTACCGGTTCTGTCTTGGTCTCCTCAGGCGCATATTCCTCTGAGGCTCCATTCAAGTGCTTTGAAGAAGATTCTTCCTCTTCCGCTTTCAGCGCGGCCGGAGTGTTTTCCTCTTGATCATCAAATTCTATATCATCTGAGAACGAATCTTTCTGATCATCACTGGAGCCATTGAAAGCTTCCGGAGTGACCCGATCTTCGTTCAAGGCAGGGGAGGTTTCCGGTTCATCCTTTTCAACCTCTTTTTGAATTGACACAGCGTGGTTTACTTTGCCATTAGTATAGTTGGAATTGAAGTGTGATCTGCCATTTCCAATTGAGTTCAGAAAATTGTCGCCATATTTGTGATCTGAATTTCCATCCATCAGTTCCATGAGGAACTCCTCATGGGGAGATGCCGGTTTCTTAAACCAGCCGGCAATATCATCATCGTATTCTAATGAATTCAAATCATTGCTATTCTCTTTTTCGCCGTGACTTTCTTCATTTTCCATTCCTGCAACGGCAAATACTTCTTCTGTCTGCTCTATCTCCTGCTCTTCCTCTTTCTCGTCATATTCATCTGAAAGATCAGTTTCATCTATACTCGTTTCCACCTGGGTATCGATGATTTCCAACTCATCATTGAGTTGAACTTCGATCTCTTCGATTTCGTCGATCTCCGGCTCAGTATTGGCGGAGGTAGGAGATGCTGCATTCCAGTCTGCATATCTTGACAATGCGATGAAGGTATCTGTAACAAGCTGTACAAAAGTACTGGATTTTTCTTCTCCCATCACCTTACGGAACAGGGAATGTATCTTTTCACTGGGTAATTTGTGTACTTCACTATCCAGCTCGAAGATCCTGCCGTAGGCTTCTCTCATCCTTGCCGCCATGATGGCTCGTGACTGTTCTGCTGACTCAACGAATTTTGAGTAGTATTTAAGAACCGGTTTGTCATTCTCATCAATAAACCCAAGCTTTTTAAACAGTATTACATAATGTATTGAGTTGGGTTTTGTGATATCTAAGCCCTCTAAAAAACTCTGATTAAAAGAATCGGGTACCCCTTGCTGTCTGATTTTTATCAGCGCCTGCTCCAATGTATTGGATTTAGTAACGAACGTTTCGAAGATATTCATATTAAGCCTCTTTTATTTTATTTGTTGTAATTATCCCAGGTTATAGACTACTCGTTGTTTTATTGCCAGCGTTTCATCTTGAAGAATGTATAACCTGAGAAATAACCATCTGTTTGTCTGTTTTATTTAAATCTATGACCAGATCTTCTATTTTCACATTTGTTTTTTTTAATAAAATCTGGTACTT
>CAYRDO010000351.1:0-2556 GCA_964422985.1 uncultured Rhodohalobacter sp.
ACATGCAACGGGTTGCCTTGCAAGGATCACCCACAACGCTGATGAAGATCACAGGCCAACATGTCAGCGGATCCGAAACAGAAGAATCCAAGACCCATCCCTTCAAAAAATACTTTGAGGAGTTGAGAGTTGGAGAATCTCTGACGACCAAAAAACGAACCATCACAGACGAAGACATCACCGAATTTGCCGATTTGACGGGTGATCATTTTTACGCTCACGCCGATGACCAATCCGCCAAAGAATCCCTTTTTGGAAAACGAGTTGCGCACGGATATTTGGTTCTTTCCATCACAGCCGGTTTGTTTGTCCATCCTGATCCGGGACCGGTTCTTCTAAATTACGGACTCGAAGATCTTCGATTTACTGCACCAGTTGCGCCGGGAGATACGATTCGGGCAAAACTCATCGTAAAACGAAAAACCGTTCGTCAGCAACGAGAAGAGGATAAACATCCATTCGGGATGGTTTGGTGGGATGTAGAGGTGACCAATCAAGAGAAGGATTTAGTTGCCGAGTACACCATTCTCACACTTGTAAAACGAAAGAACCGTTTGGATATCGATCACTGAAGATCAGAGATTTCCTTTCTTCATTTCATCAGCGGCAAAATTTGCTGCGCGGGCCGTCAAAGCCATAAAGGTCAGCGAAGGATTTTGAATCCCTGTTGACGTCATGCAAGCTCCGTCCGTAACGAATACATTTTTGCATGAGTGAACCTGGTTATGACCATTCAAAATAGATGTTTGCGGATCCTTGCCCATTCTTGCACCGCCCATCTCATGAATATCAAGTCCTGGAGCCTGCTGTGAATCATAGGTACCGATATTTTTACAACCGGCTCTATCGAGCATCTCAGCCCCCTCACTCAGAAAATCTTGGAGTAGATTTTCGTCATTCTCTGTGTAATCGATGGATGTAATGAGTTGAGGAATTCCCCATGGATCTGTTTCTGAATCACTCAATCGTACATGATTTTCGTGACGAGGTATGGTTTCGCCCTGGATCATCATAAATACTCCCCAACCGCCCGGTTCCTGCATTTCTTGCTTAAGCGCTGAACCTATATTCTCAGAAAATGCTCCGCGTGTCCAGTTCGATCTGGCTGCTCCAAAAGCGATCAGGTATTTGCCCTGGAAGTCCACATCATCCTGCTGGTATACATTTCTGAAGGATGGCATAATCGGCTGTGTGGGTCGGCGTCCGTAGTAGTATTTGTCTTCAAATCCATCGATCGATGCATTGATCGTACCTCTATAATTATGGAACGCCACATACCGGCCTAATAAATCATTATCATTTCCTAAACCTTTCGGGAAACGATTCGACGTACTGTTCAATAAAATCAGGTTTGAGTTTAAACAGGCTGCATTCACAAAAATAACTCTGGAATAATATTCTGAGACTTCTTTAGTATTTGCATCCACCACCCGAACTCCGGATGCCTTTCCGGATTCTTCATCATATAAAATAGATTCTACAACAGCGTGAGTCCGTTTCGTCAGATTCCCGGTTTGCTCTGCCCATGGAAGTGTGGATGAATTTGAACTGAAATACGCACCGTACGGACATCCGCGATAACAAAGATGACGCGCCATACACTGCCCGCGATTTTGGCGACGATGAATCTCTTTCAATTCCGTCAGATGCGCACAGCGTCCCTGGATGACATGTCTGTTTTGATATTCGCTTTCAATTCGCTCTTTGATATGCTCTTCAACGCATGTAAAATGAAACGGCGGCAGAAACTCTCCGTCGGGCATATGATCGAGTCCGTCTTTATTTCCGGACCAACCCACAAATTTTTCTACATGGCTGTACCACGGAGCAATTTCATCATAAGTGATCGGCCATTCTATTCCATAACCGTCACGGGCCGGGCCCTCAAAATCGTACTGACTCCATCTTTGTCCTTGTCTTGCCCAGATCAGAGATTTTCCTCCCTCCTGGTATCCGCGAATCCAATCGTACGGCTTTTCCTGGATGTAAGGGTGTTCTTCATCCTTCACAAAAAAGTGTTCGGTGGCTTTATCATAAGCGTAACATTTGGCCACGATCGGATTTTCCTGCAATTCATCTTCCGGTATCCTGGTTCGATGAGGAAATTCCCACGGATTTTTCATTGCTGTTGGATAGTCATCCCGATGCTTCACCGGCCGGCCACGTTCCAAAACCAGGGTTTTCAATCCACGTTCGCATAGCTCTTTTGCCGCCCAGCCGCCACTGATTCCTGAACCAATAACAATTGCATCAAATGTTCGGTCTTGGCGGGCTTTACCATTAATATTCATACCAAAAGAATTGAGCTTTCAGATTTCACGGTGGGATATGTAAGGATTTTTTGAGATGTGAACAACTTTAAATCACATAAAAAGGGAGTCGAACATTGTCCGACTCCCCCCTGTTTTTGACTGAACCAAGGCTATTCATTTCTTGATGTCTAATTACCAATCTTAATATTCTCGGTTCAGTTCTCTCTTTCTAAGTCAGACCGCATCGTTGAAATTTTTAACAACCGGTAGATCGGACAGAAGGACACCACTCCGGTGATCACTA
>CAYRDO010000352.1:0-2507 GCA_964422985.1 uncultured Rhodohalobacter sp.
AAACAAGGGTGGGATCATCGATCGGCTAACATTACGGGTTAATGATGAAGAAGATGAAAGTGAAGGAAATAAAGGTAACTAATATGAAATCTAACAGACTTTTACGGCTTTTACCTCTAATAGGTGTACTTTTATTTACCTGTGTAGGATTGGTCCAGGCTCAGGGAGATCGCTTACCTGTGAGAGAATATACCAATCCGGAAGAAATGGTCACTTTCGATCGAACGACCTCTTTTGTCCGTGCTCTGGATGTTATTAACGTGTTTGCTAAAAAATACCGGGATAAAGTGATCCTAGACCGTACCGGTACGCAAGAAAGTCTCGGCATTTCTATTCCGGCGATGCACTGGATGGATGCATTACAATTAATTCTACGTGTTAAAGAACTGCAATTAGTTGAGAAGAAAGACTTCTACGAAATCGTTAAGCCTCAGCCGAAGACTGCTTCGACCCAAGCTACTTCGGGAGGAGGTGGCGGCGGAAAAGGGAAATCGCTTGTTGCCACTACTGATACCAAAGAGGTTCGCATTAATGCCATTTTCTTTGAAGGTAACCGCCGAGCACTACAAGAGATCGGTGTTGACTGGTCCACTATCAGTGAAAATACACCAGATCAGGTTGTTGATGCTACTGAAGGTGCTCCGCTTCCATCTTCGCAGTATGATAGTCCATTTGTACAGGTAAATTCAGAAGGAGCTTCTAATGTTTCGCAGCGTGTTTTTGATGCGGTAGTGAATTTAGGTGAAATAGGGAATACGGGGATCAGTGTTCAATCTCTATTTAGTGCCTTTGAAGCAGAAAACCTGGGTGAAATTCTATCATCTCCAAACGTAAAGGTGATGGACGGGCAATCGGGCCGTATCCAAGTTGGTCAGGACTTTTCTGTAAAACAGCGCGATTTCGCGGGTAATGTTGTGGAAGAATTCTTTAGCGTGGGTACTATTCTTGAAGTAACTCCACAAATAGTTGAACAGAATGATACTACTTTTGTTCATCTTAATATTAAAGCAGAGCGTTCTTCAGCGCAGCCCGATCCGGTAAGTACGATAATCAATAAACAAACAGCTGAGACACAAGCACTGTTGCTCGATGGCCAGGCCACGGTTATTGCTGGTTTGTATCGTACGGAGAAGTCTCAGGTTCGACGAGGTGTACCAATACTTAAAGATCTGCCACCATGGTTCTTCGGTCTGCGTTATCTATTTGGATATACTTCGAATGATTATCTGATGAGGGAATTGATTATTCTTCTTCAGGTTGAGATTGAGCCGACCATACCTGAGCGTATGGAAGAGGGCGTAATGACCAACAGGTTCAAACGACTTCAGGATGAGCGAAGGCGTATTCGTGAAAATATTGAGCAGGGAGACAAGATCTTCAGAGGTAAAGAGGTTAGTAAAAAACTCGATCTAAACAAAGGTAAAGACGCAGATTTTGATGATGAAGAGGAGCCGATGTCTGAAAAAGAATCTGACCCAAAACCTGAACAGCCAAAAGATGAAAAAATGGCTGATAAGAAGGTTGAGCCAGAACCATCTGAAGAAAGTGTAAAAGAGCAACAAGATACCCTTATTGCTGATCCGGAAATGGCGGACAGCAAAGTTGAGCTAAATCTTGGTGGAGCTCCAAAAGAGGAAAGCCGAGATACGGAAACCAAAAAGAATGATACCGAGATAAAACCTGAAACTCCTGAGAAGCAGGTTGATAAGAAACCTAAAGAGCCTCAATCTTCAGCTAGTTATTTCATTATCGGTGGGTCATTTTCGGTTGACGCTAATGCAAAATCCCTGAGAGACCAACTAAGGAGCGAAGGGTTTAATGCAGTTTTGGTTAATAAGGCTAATTCGAATATGACATATGTTGCCTATCGAGGCTATGAGAATTTAAGCAGTGCCAAGTCTGGACTTGCGGATATACAGCAACATCAAAATTCGGATGCATGGCTTCTTAAAACCAACTAAACGAAGTTTACTAGTTTATTTTATAGGAGGTATCGAAAGATGCCTCCTATTTTTATAGCTGGTTAATTTGTCGACCGTCTTTTAGCTGATAGGATTTCATCAAGTTAGCTGTAAGGCAGGAGTGCACGGGAAGGATTACAATCAAATCTCCAACCTTATACTTATCAAATAATTGTTCAGAACACTTGATGATGCCATGCTCTTGTGATAGTGATTTCAGGTAAGAATTTTTATCCTGAATTGACCAGTAATCTCCTTGGTCTAAAGCAATTTTTCCATAAAAGCTGCGATCATTTTCCTGCATCATTTCTTTCGAAAAATGAATAGCACCTCCGTGGATGGCTAATTCATTCCTCTCCGGATATTTATCTACCACCGGGCAATGCATTGCGACTGCTATATCTTCAATTTTACAACACCCAATCTGAACTTGCATTAGATCGTAGAAAACAAAGTTGCCTGGACTGATGGCATTAATACCTTGAAAGTCCGTTCCTGCGGTACAGCAAGGTGTATCCCCGACACATAACTCGAAGTCGTCGATTT
>CAYRDO010000353.1:0-2492 GCA_964422985.1 uncultured Rhodohalobacter sp.
AAGGATCATACCAGTAGTTAAAATGAGTATTTTCTTCATAATTGTTATACGATTTTAGAAATTATGAACTGGATCATTGAATACAGTTCGTTAATACCTACACTATTAAATCATGCTGTTCAAACCACGACCATTTATATATTTACAATCAGTAATTTTTATAAATTTTTCCTCACCAACTTCAATAGTAACATGCTGATACATCCGTAAAAGCAGCTTCGCCCCAGCTATTATACCGCCCTGCATATGTAACGGAACGCAGGTAGTCATACGTGGAAAATTCCTGATCGTGATTTCTATATTACTCATCCATCCTATCATATTTCCTTTGTTGTATTGATTTCAGCAATACATTCAGGGCTCAATCGTGACGACCACTCTCCTATATCTCGTTAAAGCCGGCGATCCCTTATCGGTTACTTTCAGGATGAAATGAGCGGTTTGAAGGTTTTTCACTTCAGGAGCTTTAATCGTATGCATGTGATACAGATTCGGCGAATACGGTGCAAATGAAATTAATCCATCATAGGTTCCGGCTTCCGGGTATTGAAACCAGAGATAACTGATGGAATCTCCATCCGGATCGTAACTCCCGTCTGCATTCAGCCCAAAAATTTCACCGGATCTGACTGTCAGAGAATCATCGTGAGCTAATTTTACAACAGGCGGATGATTGGCCTCCTCATAATCCATCACTGTCCAATCCATCCGGGCGGAAAAGTCGTTCTGAAAATCCTCTCTCCATCGCCACAGGGAGACCTGGTTTCCGGTGTAAGTTGTTGAATCCCGTCGAACCGGCCGCCCATATTCAGAGTACCTGTACGGTTGCAATGAGTCTTCTGCATTGGTCCATATTTCCCGGCTTTCCATCGGAGTGTCCTCGGGAATTCCGGGTGCGCCGGCGGGATCAACATCAGGAGTATAGAGTTCGTACCGGCCACCCCAGCCCCCGTTATTCGGCCGTTCAGGATTATTCAGCCCATTTGGTATTAACGATAAGAAGGATGGTGTGTCGCCTTCGACCAAATAAGCTACATCCGGATATTCAACTCCCAACGGGCCGTGGCCTTGTTGAATATTCTCGGCAATCCAGTCGTTGCTAATCACTTCATTATTCGCTCCGTCAACGGGAATTCCGATCGTTATCCAAGTCGACCCCCCATAATCACCGGGACTTAGGATGTAGAACAGATCCGGAAAGGTACTTCGCATCCAGGGTCCGGATGGGTCCTGATCAGAAATGGTATATACCCTTAGTTTACTGATGAGTCTCTCCAGCTCCCCTTCGGATCTGGTTTCCTTGAGTTTCCAGAGCGCCTGGGCCAGCGTGTTGGGACCTCCCCAAACGGATATCCATAATGGCCTCGGATCATCTCTTTCCAGAGTCTGGATGATCCATTCCGACCCCTCGGAGTCATACCCTTCCCCAACCCCTTCCATGCCGTAAACAGGAAGCCCCTGTTTGACCAAATCATGAAGTCCTTCCGGAGACGGATATCCCTCTTCATGTTTCATTAAGTTTGGCTGAACTTTTCCATAAGCGTCGATAATATTATGGACCGACTCAGGAGCAACCTTTTTTCTTTGATGGGTAGATGTGGTAGCAATGATTCCTTCAATATCAATCACATTTGAATAGAGAAGCAAACGAACCAATGATTGGGTATCGTCCGGATCGGCTTCTATATCCGTAAGAACGATTACGCGGTGATTAGATTCATTGACAGATTGTCCCATCACCCATGCAGGGAAACCCAAGATCCATGCAATCATCACAACCAAAGGTGACAGTAGCTTTTTCTTCTTCCTATTCATTAATTTGCCTTTCTATTTTATTACTCTTCAAAAAAACCTTTGAGAAAGAGTCATCAGATGAGTGAAGAAGCAACTTATCCTGTTTGTTGTTAATTATGCTCCTTTTGATGACTAACGTTAGTTTTCATCAATAACCTCTACAATTACCCGACGATAAGATCGCAACCCGGGCTCGCCATCATCTATTACTTCTAAAATAATATGAACGGTATTCTCCTCAGGTGAACGACCCGGAACCTCTTCTAAAAAATTGTCCGGGATCATTATATCCGTGGCAGCACTTTTTGGATTCAAAACTTTGGTATCCCCCGGGTGCGTCTCCGCCCAGCGGAACGTCCACCAGCGGCTTAAGGTACCTGCTTCGGGATAGACCCACCACTCATATGAAATCTGATTGCCATCAGGGTCTGAACTTCCCGATGCATCCAGACTTATTGTTTCTCCCGGCGCCGCAGTAACCTTTAAGACACTTTTTCCCTTGTGCCCATTTACGACCGCTTTCGGATTGTGATTGGCTTCTTCATACGACATCGTCCCCCAGTCAATGCGTGCTGCAAAATCGTTTTGAAAGGCCTCTCTCCAGCGCCAGATCGTAGCCTGATCAGAAATATAGGCATTACCGTCCTCCGCAACCACACGGTCTCGAGAGTTGCGCCCATTGGTCCAGATCGGGCTGG
>CAYRDO010000354.1:0-2475 GCA_964422985.1 uncultured Rhodohalobacter sp.
TCCGGAAGCAGCTCCTGAATAATACTACCCTGTACTTCGTGCCCATGCTCAACCAAGCGCATCAATGTACCGCCCATCGAAACAACATCATCGGCCGGGTGAGGTGAAAAGACAAGAACTCGCTTCGGATGTGGCTCTTTTCGCTCCGGTCGATTGGTATCATCTGCATTCGGTTTTCCGCCGGGCCACCCTGTAATAGTGTGCTGAACCTTATTAAAGATTCGGATATTCATGTTGTACGCCGGGCCAAACTCAATCAGGATATCGCTCATTCCATGCTGATTGTAATCCTCATCGGTGAGTTTCAGAATCGGCTTATCCACTGTGAGACTCAGCCATGTAACTGCTTTTTTGATCAGCTTTTCATCCCAATCGCACGGTCCCACCAGCCACGGCGTTTTGCGGCGGGTAAGTTCTGATGCTGCGGCTTCATCCAGCACCACTTTTGTATTTTCATGATTTTGAAGAAAGGTTGCAGGAATTTGCTCGGTCACTTCTCCTTCCAAAGACCTTTTGATGATTTTCGCTTTCGGTTCACCCCAGGCCATCAAATAGATTTTCTTGGCCCTGAGAATTGTACCCACTCCCATGGTAATCGCCTGACGGGGAACTCGTTCTTCACCATAAAAAGCTGCAGCGGCATCGGATCGGGTGATTTCATCAAGTGTAACCAACCGAGTACGGGTTTTGGCAAGCGATCCCGGTTCATTAAACCCGATATGTCCTGTCCGGCCGATTCCTAAAATTTGTATATCGAGCCCGCCGGCATCATCAATCTTTTGCTCGTATTTTTTGCAATATTCATACACATCATCCTTAGGAATGGTACCATCCGGGATGTGAATATTCTTTTCTGGGATATCAATTTTTTCGAAGAGATTTTCGTGCATGAACCTCACATAACTCTGGATCTCCTCAGGATGCATCGGGTAATATTCATCCAGGTTAAATGTGATTACTTTTTTAAAACTGAGTCCCTCCTCCTCATGAATCCGAACCAATTCACTATACACCTGTAGTGGAGTGGATCCCGTAGCGAGACCTAAAACTGTATTTTGCCCCGTCTGATTTCGGGCGCGAATGAGATTGGCTATTTCTGAAGCTACAACCTTGGAAGCTTTACTCGCCGTAGAGTAGATTGAAGCATCAATTTTTTCAAAGATCTTCTGACCTGTTTCATCGAACGTACCATTATTCATCGTAAAACAACTATTCCTTATTAAAAATTTTCCTTTCCAGAGTATAAGATTTCTTATGCGAAATAGTACATGCCTGTTTTTACTTTATATCTACAAAATAACAGAACCAAAATTCTCAGCTTCATCATGCTTTCGCTGAGAAAATTGGTTCTCAAATCTGTTGTACCCTGATAATAATTTTTTGCTAACGCCTAATCTCTGCGGGATCCGGCTCCGTCGGGGGCACCTCTGTAATATCGGAACTCTTCCGTTGGACCGGTTCTTTCGCGCATCCGTCTCATGTAAGCTTCAGCTTCATCTGCGGGAAGATCTTCGATGTTTGATGAGATATAATTATCTCTCATAGACGTAAACTGACTGACGTGTTTGGATCTTGAAGCAATTTTATTTTCAACAAAATCTGAGATATCTACAGTTGTGTTCGACCCTTCAGATCCCCAGAACATATATTCATTAATGCTGTGTGGTTCAAGCCCCTGCTGTTGAACCTGCTCCGGAAAAATAAGATGCCACTCGGCAGCTCTGGCAGCATCAACCGCGAGATAAGCGGCAGAACGGTGATCAGTTTTGTGCCATTTTTGGTATCCCCAACCCGGCTCAAATGCCATCAGAACATCGGGCTGAAGTCTTCTGATATGATAAACGAGCTGTTTAACAACCTCTTGCCTGTCAGCAAATTCCAACATGCCATCCGTGTATCCAAGATTGATGTAGTGCTCTTCACCCAATCCCAGCTCAGCCATGGCGGCTAACTGTTCTCCACGACGGACTTCAGCAAGTTTTTGACGGGTCATCTTGCGATCGTATGTACCTACGTTTCCGGAGGTCATTAGCAAAATGTAAACGTCGTTTCCATTTGCTTTAAGCAAAGCAAGTGTTCCGTGGCGTCCGGCATCGTCATCGGGGTGCGCGCCAATCAGTAAAATTGTTTTACCTGTCCACTCCTCAACCGGAGTTTCGGGTTGCGCAACCAGCAAAACCGGCAATAATAGCGTTAATAAAGTCAGCGATAATTTTTTCATTGTGAATATCGGTTTGGTTAATAGTGAAAAGCACCCGGCTGAATATGTTGGCAGCATTCATTTCTATCTAAAAGCAGAAGAATAAACATCATAACATATTACACTTGTCCCGGTGATCATATTAAATAGACTATGCGCAAAGCGTTTCCCCCCAAAAGAATTTTAGGTTAGGGGTTTGGGCAAGAAGATGCTGGATTTTAAAACGCTATATCAAAACCTCACTCCACATTTCGAAATCCTCTTTTTGAAGCCTG
>CAYRDO010000355.1:0-2465 GCA_964422985.1 uncultured Rhodohalobacter sp.
TTTTAAAAAGGTTGCCTTTTCTTATTCTCACCATTCTACTATCCATTAACCCGGCTTTTGCTCAAACAGATACACTAACTGTATCGCAATGGCTCACTCTCGGACCGCTTGAAACTCAATTGCCAGTTTATCACGATCAGAAAAACATCAAAAATAAAACCTTCACTCTTTCTGATCTTTTGAATTTTGAGCCAATTGATGTCACAAATTGGCGGCCGAAAGAAGGCAACTCGGTAGACTGGTCTCAAAGCAAAGAGCTGGAGTGGAAATCTCATCAAACCGAAACTCTTGAGTTTGAGACAAATGGCGAAAATCCGCAGAATTACTGGTCCTCTTTTTATTTGTCAACCAACCGATTTGCGGAAGCGACGCTGATTCTAAAAAGCCATCATCCGTTTAAGTTGTTCGTAAATGGAACAGAAAAAGCAAGCAAAACGACGAGTGAAAAAGAAGATGCAGGTGCCGGTTCGCATTCCGAAAAGTTAACACTCACCCAAGGCAAACATCAGATCCTGGTTCGCTCTCTATATGATCCTGAAAACAACTCTGATTTCACTCTTTCTGCATCGGTCAGTTCCGAGGTGCCGCTATCCGTTTCACGGACTCCTAAACAGCCGCTGGATTTGGAGACGTTATCTAACCGACCTTCTGTAAGTAACCTCGGTATTTCGGCGGATGGTTCTCTTGCAGCGATCCAAATCCATAAACCCGCTCCACCCGACGGCACCGGCGAATCCTGGCTCGAAATCCTTGAAACCGAAACCGGTGATCTCTATCGCGAATTTAAAAGCGTTGAAAATTTTGGGGGTCTCGAGTGGGCGCCGGAGGGATTGAAGTTTACCTACACTGAAACTGAGGATGGGAAAACAACACTTTGGCTTTCGGATTTGGGGAACGGATCTCAGCAGAAGCTTTTGAAGGATGTAGAAAATTTTGGCAGCTACGAATGGTCACCAAATGGTACATTTATCATCTATTCTATTTCTGAGGAAGCCGAGTCAAATGATTCCGGAGTAGAGTTACTCGGCGACGTTCAGGCAAGACGTCCCTGGTTTGATACGCGAAATTTCCTCTACAAACTGAATGTACCGGATGGGACAACTCAGCGACTTACAGCCGGAAGTTTGACGACATCCCTTCATGATATCAGCCCGGACGGTTCAACACTATTGTATTCCCGAAATCACATCGATTATTCCCAACGGCCTTATGGTATCAGTGAATATCAACTGCTGGATCTTGAAACACTTGAAACGGATTCACTTTTATCTGAGGGATTTGGAGGAAGCGCTCAGTTTTCACCCAACGGAGAAACTATTCTGTTTACAGGAGGCCCTTCAATGTTTGGGGATATCGTCATCAATGTACCTGAAGGAACCACCCCGAATGATTATGATAACCAGGCATTTTTGTATGATATCGATTCCGCTGAAGTGACTCCGATCACCCGTGATTTTGCTCCATCAATTGATAGTGCGATTTGGGGAGAAAATGACAACACGATCTACTTTTTAACAACGGATCGTTCTTTTAACACGCTCTACAAATACAATGTAAATAGATCGCGATTTACCAAGTTAACCACGGAATTGGATGTGGTTTCTGATGTAGATATTTCTTCTGATGGCAGCGTTGCCGTTTATTCCGGAACAGGAATCTCTCAACCCGTTCAAGTCTACACACACGATCTGGAAGAGGATAAATCGACCTTGCTTCGATATCCCGGAGAAGAGCATTTTGCAAATGTAGAATTTGGCGATCACGAAACGTGGACATTTACCAACGATCGCGGGACAGAGATTGACGGTGTGATCTACTATCCTCCAAATTTTGACCCCGATCAAAAATATCCTGTGATTTCATATTACTACGGCGGTACGGTTCCGGTCAACCGGGCGTTTGGCGGACGATATCCAAAAGAACTGTATGCAGCGATGGGATACATCGTCTATGTGATGCAGCCCAGCGGTGCAATTGGCTTTGGGCAAGAATTCTCCGCTCTCCACGTGAATGACTGGGGTGAAATTGTGGCGGATGAAATTATTTCTGGAGTCAACAAATTCCTGAATGAGCACGAATTCGCTGATCGCGAAAAAGTAGGAGCAATCGGGGCTTCCTATGGCGGATTCATGACGATGCTCCTGATGACCGAAACGGATATGTTTGCCGCCGCTGTGAGTCATGCCGGTATCAGTAATATCGCCAGTTATTGGGGCGTTGGTTACTGGGGATTTCAATACAATGCTGTTGCAGCCGCAAATTCATTCCCATGGAGTAATGAGGCTGTTTATGTTGATCAAAGTCCGCTCTATTCAGCCGATCAGGTAACTACTCCACTTCTTTTCGTAACGGGTGCGGCCGATACCAACGTGCCACCCGGTGAAAGCTACCAGATGTATACTGCTCTCAAACTTCTTGGAAAAGAAACGGCGCTTGTTGAAGTTGAAGGGCAAGATCACCACATT
>CAYRDO010000356.1:0-2465 GCA_964422985.1 uncultured Rhodohalobacter sp.
ACTAAAGACATTTCAACCGGATGTGATCTATTGGCGGTATAATAAACGTCATTTCTATAAAGTGGCCAAATTTGCTGACAGACAAGATATTAAATTCATCTTTTCAGTCTCACACATTATTGATTTGAAGCCTTGGCAATTAAATAAAAAGGTTGGGGTGCGAAATTATATCCGAATCATGTTTAAGCGTTTTCTGAATCATCGTGGATTTAAATATATAGATGCATTGGTTGTCAATAATAAAGACTTTCTGAATATTATTGATACTCCCAAACAGATGTTCATACCGAATGGCATGACTAAAAAATCGGAGCCGTTTGAATGGGATAAACCATTTTGTATTTGGGTGGCGAATATCAAAGAACTGAAACGACCCGAATTGTATGTGGATTTAGCCCGGGAATTCAGCGCATCCGACATCGATTTTTTAATGGTCGGCGCGATTCAGGAAAAGAGTTACCAATGGTTTAAAGAAGGAGCAGATTTCCCACCGAACCTTCACTATTTAGGACCAAAAACTGTAGAGGAGGTCAACGGAATTCTGGCTTCTGCTTTGTTTCATGTTCACACCTGCTACGTTGAAGGATTTCCAAATATTTTTATCCAGGCATGGATGCAGTCGATCCCTTCAATCACCTATAGTTTTGATCCGTCAGGTTATCTGAAGGAGAATGATATCGGTTATTCGGCAAATGAGAACTGGGATGATTTCGTCAACCTGACTAAAAAATTTATTGAAGATGTTGGAGATCGTGAAAAAAAGGGAGAAAATGCGAAAATCTTTGCTGAAGAGGTTTTTGATATCGAAAAATCTGTGTCGAAACTGGAAAAGCTGATGCTTTCAATCACATAATTTGAGTTAGTTGAAATTGAACTATTACATATACCTGTTTAAGATGCTGGGTTTTCGAAAGGTATTCGTTTACCTGGTACTTCGAATGCTGCGGCCTCTTCTCATCCAGAAAGATCGGCTTTTACATATCTACAGAGAAAAGGTGTATTGGACGTACATTTACAAGTACAAGACGTTCAATAAGATAGGAGAGATTGATAAAGAGTTAGATCAAAAAATCGACCGGTATTTTGCAAGGTATGGAGTGAAAGTCAATAAGTACTGGCACTACTGCTATATGAATTCAAGTGGAATTGAGAGCGAAAAATACATTCCCGAGTATAATTACTACGAAGAGATTGAGCCGGTTTTTAATCGTGAGATTATGGCGGATGGTTATGATGACAAAAACATGTATGATCTTCTCTTTCCGGATGTAAATCGTCCGAAGTGCTATTTGAGAGTTATTAACGGACGGTTTTTTGACAGAGATTATCAGGAACTGAATTCGGTTGAGGAGATCTCGAATTGTTTTCACCCGGATCAGGAATATATCGCCAAACCTTCGCTGGATGGCCAGGGAGGACAAGGAGTTAAAAAGATCCGGTTGATGGATCAAAGAACTGTTCGTTTGGGTGAAGAAGAGATCCCTATTTCTGATTTGCCAATGCTTTATAAAAAGGACTTTATCGTTCAGGAGTTGGTCGTTCAGCATGAGAACTTAAGCACGATTTACCCTCATGCTGTGAATACGATTCGAGTGATGACTTTCAGGTATAAGGGAAAATATCGGGTGCTTTCCTCGATTATACGATTTGGGAATCTTGGTGCTTTTGTAGATAACGAATCCAGCGGAGGAATCTCTTGTGGAATCAAATCCGACGGAACTTTGAGGGATTTCGGGATCGCCAAAAAAATCGACCGATACGAAAAGCATCCTTATACCGATCAAAAATTTGGCGGAACAGTTATACCAAATTTTGAGAAGGTTAAAGAGATGGCCATATCCATGCATAAAAAACTGCTCTATTTCGATCTGGCATCCTGGGATATATCAATCAAAGAAAATGGTGAACCGATCTTGATTGAAATGAACCTGATGGAGCAGGGAATCAATTTTCACCAAGGGACAAATGGTCCGCTTTTTGGAGATCTCACTGATGAAGTTCTTGACATCGTGTATAACCAGAAGAAAAATCATTAAATCGCTGCAAAATAATTAGATGGCTACAAAGGATACTTTACAAAAGAGAATCAATGATTATCTCTATTTCGGGTATCTGCCTCCGTCTGAATTTCCGGATTTTTTATCTAAACTTGAGGGTGATCCTCCCTCTGAATACAATCTGAAAAGTACAATCATATTACTGGATGAGGTTTTTGATGATGCTTTAAAACACTCGTCTGACTCCGGATATTGCATCATTCCGGTAAGTGGAGGATGGGACAGCAGGATTCTTCTTGGCCTCGCTTTAGAAAGATTTCCGGTGAATCAGATCAAAACGTACACCTTCGGAACACCCGGTCAGCTTGACTTCGAAATTGGTGCAATGGTATCGAAAAAAGCCGGTGTTGAGCATCACAAAATTGACCTCAGTAAAATTGAATTGTCATGGAACTCACTTTTAAAATC
>CAYRDO010000357.1:0-2463 GCA_964422985.1 uncultured Rhodohalobacter sp.
TTTCCAAAATTTAATGCCAGCATTGATATGGAGAGCGAAGAGGTTATCCTCAAAAAATACACGCATGTCGGAATTGCCGTGGATACAGAAAAAGGATTGCTGGTGCCGATTGTGAAAGATGTGGATCAGAAATCCATCATTGAGATCTCTGTAGAAATTTCTGAACTGGCCGAAAAAGCCCGGCAGGGAGAGCTCTCACGTGAAGAGATGGAAGGCGGCAATTTTATCATCTCTAACTTGGGCGGAATTGGCGGTACGCAGTTTACGCCGGTCATTTATCATCCACAGGTAGCCATTTTGGGTGTGTCGGAGATGACTACAAAACCGGTTTATAAAGACGGATCATTTGAGCCTGTATTAACGCTCCCACTCAGCCTTTCCTATGATCATCGATTAATAGACGGTGCTGAAGGCGCACGATTTCTGAGATATGTTTGCAATGCCTTGGAGGATCCCTATAAAGCACTTTTGGGTCAGTAGACCCTTGACCTTGAAGCGTCTGAAGCTTTAGCGAAGTCCTTCAAGCGTCAAAAACGTACAATCCAACGCTTCAAGGATCTTCGAATGCTTGAAGATTTTCTCAATTTTATTCACTCCCAAACTCTGTTTTGTGAATGCAATCCCTGAAGCTCTGCTCTTATGCCTTTCTGACCCTTTTTGCCACAGAGACACTGAAAGTCACAGAGAACTTTTATTAAGGAAATCCGCAGTGTTCGCTGTGACTTCTTTGAGTCGTTGGGGTTAGATAAACCACTGAGATCGCAAAGATTCGCAAAGTGTCTATTGTCGGTTCCAAGCTTGGATTTCCTTTCCCAACTATATTTTGACAACAGCCTGCACATCCATAGATTATTCTGAACGTTCAAATCAACTCCTTTTCAAATGCTGAGCCGATTCACAATAATCCTGATTTTACTGTTCATTCCCACCTCAATTGCGCAAGGCCAGACATCAAACCACAATCAAATCGCTGATCTTATCCGGCAATATGAAGCGGATACCCAAAGCATGGATCGGGCGTATGTATTAAAAGAGTCTCCCTCCTATTACGACCGCATGGAGGAATTTTATGAGAACTGGCTTACCAGAGTTTCCGAGGTGAATTATGAAGGTTTGAATGTTCAGGAATCTGTTGATTTTATCTTACTCCGGCGAAATATCAGACGGGATCTTGACGAAATTCAACAAGCCCGAGCTACGTATCAAAATGTTGAAAACGCACTTCAGTTTGCCGATATCATTAATGCTCTACAGGAAGAACGAAGCATTGGAGTAAATCTTGATGGACAAGAGTTCGCCAAGGAGTTAAATTCCTTAGTACAGTCCATCCGGGAAAACCGTGAGTCAGTCAAAGCCGCCGGTCGACTTGAGCCGGATCAATCCCGGCGAGCGGTAGAGATCACAAAAAACCTTCATGAAACGTTGGAGCATATCTACACTTTTTATGATGGGTACGATCCCGATGTGACGTGGTGGGGAGAGAAATCGTACGAAAATGCGGATACCACGCTCACGAATTACATCTCTTTTTTAGATACCTGGAGAGTCGATCTATCGGACCGGGATGATGGGAGCGGGATTATCGGGACGCCGGTTGGAGCTGAAAAATTGTATGAACTGCTCGAGTATGAAATGATTCCCTATACACCGGAAGAGCTGATTGAACTTGCAAACGAAGAATACGCCTGGTGTCTCGAGGAGATGTTGAAAGCCTCCCGCGAGCTTGGTTATGGCGATGATTGGCATGCTGCCCTCGAACACGTGAAGGAAAGCTACGTCCCCGCAGGTGAGCAGCCGGAAATGATCTATGACCTGGCGGTTGGAGCGATCAACTTTCTCGAGGAACGCGATCTTCTGACGATTCCTGAATTAGCCAAAGAGACGTGGGACATGGAGATGATGACTCCGGAACGGCAACTCATCAACCCTTTTTTCCTGGGCGGACGGGTGATCCTGATCTCCTACCCCACCAACACAATGGCATATGATGATAAGATGATGAGCATGCGCGGCAACAATCCGCATTTTTCAAAGGCTACGGTGCATCACGAACTGATTGCTGGTCACCACTTGCAGGGATTTATGATGGATCGCTATAACACGCATCGCCGCGTATTTTACACACCCTTTTGGATGGAAGGATGGGCTCTCTATTGGGAATTACAATTGTATGATATGGGATTTCCCGAATCGCCGGAAGATCGTATCGGTATGCTGTTTTGGAGAATGCACCGGTGTGCGCGAATTATCTTTTCATTGAGTTTTCACTTGGGAGAGATGTCACCACAAGAAGCGATCGATTTTCTGGTTGAGAAAGTGGGCCATGAACCGGCAAATGCCGAAGCTGAAGTTCGCAGATCGTTTACATCTACGTATCCTCCATTGTATCAGGCGGCGTATTTATTGGGCGGACTCCAGATTCGATCGCTCTATAACGAATTGGTGGCGAATGGAGAGATGACT
>CAYRDO010000358.1:0-2433 GCA_964422985.1 uncultured Rhodohalobacter sp.
TCCGATCATATCTTAAATTTTTATTAAAAAGTTGACAGACATGTAATATAAAAATACTTTTTAGAAAAAAATAGTTTCAAGAAGAAAAAAGATCTACTCTCTTATTCACCAACTACTTTTTCGACTCTCTGAAATTAGGGGTATTATCAGTCGTTTCTTGAATCGATAATGAAACGTTCGAAAAGGGAAAAAATTCTTTTATAAATCATTAAAATCATACGAAATGGAGTACTTAAAAACATTTAGAGAGATGTTTACGAGACCCGAGAATGTAATTGACACATTCGTTCTCAAGGAGAAAAGTAAATTTCAACATCCATTCATATTTGGGGTGATGGGCATTGTAATCATTATGCTTCTGAATTTTATTTTTGTTGATTTTAATACAGGTTTACAAACGAGTTTTGTCGATTCCAACAGCGATCAAATAAGCCAGTTAAATTATTGGATTGAGTATGCAAAATTAAAAGTATCCACCCAGTTTTTGCCTCTTACCATGTTTTTTCTGTTGGTTCCTTCTCTTACACTGCCGGGAATTTTCTTTTTTCGAAATGAAATCGATGGATTTTATTACAATCTTATCTTAAACAGCTATACCATTGGTACATCTGTATTTGCTCTTTTGGTTTTAATTCCCATTTGGATCCAGGATCAAACAACTCTTAGCGATACCGGTTTGCGAAGCTATCTTCCTCTCATTTTTACGAGCCTTTTGGCTTTATTTATCTATAGAAAATACTTTACCATAGATGATCTGAGGGGCTGGATGAGAATCATCTCTTCTTTTACTATGGGATGCTTTATTTTTTTAATGTTGAAGAGTTTTTCTGCCGGAATTATAGGTTACTTTATTTTTGCAGTGAACCGTTTTTTGGATATCTGGGTAACTGTTTAAACTTTATTGAGAATGAATCTTTTTGGAAGCGAATAGTTCAACGCTCCAATTCCAAAAAGTGCATAATCATACCGAGCAGGATCATCAGGGTTGAGTAGTTTCAAAGTTTTTGTCAGTTGATTCACTGTTTTCCAATCGTTGCTTTTTCTTGATACAAGTCCATATTTTTTTGCCTGTCGGGCTACATGAACATCATATGGAATCAGCAATTCTGAGGGTTCCATGAAATCCCATCTACCCACATCAACCGGACTATCTTTACGAATCATCCATCGGAGAAACATATAGAGTCGTTTACAGGTACTTCCTTTTTCGGGATTAGATACATGCTTACGGGTTCGTGTGGCGAGATCATCGCATCCATCAAAAAAGTTGTGATGGAAAAGGGCCATCAGAGGTCTTTGTTCAATCTTTGCCTGCTGATAACAGCTTCTCCAAAATGATTCGAAATCATTGAATGAGGTATAGATATTTTTCAAGCCTAGAAAAATACCGTGCATATCAATCGGTTTAAACGTGCGATGCTTGAAGGTTCGAAGTCGTCTAAATTCGTTTTGATTGTATTTCATCACAAACCGAAAGGGGTCGTACTCCATGCGTCTCAACAGATCTTCAACTTTTGCGATCACAATATCCCGCCGGCCCCAGGCCATTGTCGCAGCTAAAAACCCGGCAATCTCCTGGTCTCGTTTTTCATCAAAAGCGTGAATAAACTGCACCGGGTCATCGGCGATGTATTCAGAGGTCTCAACCCGATTATTAATTTCATCGAGATAGGGTTTAAGATCACGAAGCCCTTGGGGTGAACGTTTTCGTAGTGGCTGAGAGTTCATCAAAGTGTGAGGTAATGGGAGAGGTCTTCTTTTTCGAGATTTTTCAGGCCTTTAATCAAAGTTTTATTGGCTTTTGGAAATGGAAATTCATCAATCCTATCAAGCGAAACCCACTTAATTTCTTGGCTTGATTTCGGTTCAGGATCACCGCTTTTTATTCGGCACCAAAACGCATGCATTGTAATTTTAAAGTGCGAATATGCGTGACGTAAGTCTCGGAATTTTGAAAAAACTTCAACATCAACCCCAAGTTCTTCTTTCAATTCCCGGGCTGTTGCTTCCTGTAGAGTTTCATTCTCTTCCTGTTTTCCACCGGGGAATTCCCAGAGTCCGCCAAGCATGCTATCGTTTGGACGAAGGGCAATCAGAAGTTCATTTTTTTGATTGAGAATCAATCCAACTGCAATTTGATGATGCGGAATTTTCTTCGCCGGTGATTTATACGGAATTACATCAGTTTGAGCACTATTGGCCGCCACACATTCCGCAGAAACCGAGCAAGCGCTACAATTAGGATTTTGCGGAGTACACACTGTTGCACCTAATTCCATTACGGCTTGGTTGAAATCACCCGGTACATCTTCAGGAACCAAATCATCGGCCAGTTCCTGAATTCTCTTCTTTGTAGTTGATTTTCGGATGTCGTCCTGAATTCCATAATAGCGGGAGAGAACTCGTATCACATTTCCATCAACCACAGCGAAC
>CAYRDO010000359.1:0-2372 GCA_964422985.1 uncultured Rhodohalobacter sp.
CAGAGCAGAACTTATGCTGATATCCCACAACCACGGCCTGGTCAATAAATCCACTGTTGATGAGCCCAGTCTCAATAGGTTGCGGGGCCACATATTTGCCGGTTGAGAGCTTGAATACTGACTTTTTACGATCGGTGATAAACAGGTACCCATCCTCCAGCTTGCCGATATCACCGGTTTTCAGCCAGCCATCATCGGTAAGGGTTTCTTTGGTTTGCTCCTCATTTTGGAAATAGCCCTGCATGATATTCGGTCCACGTGCCAGAATTTCGCCGTCATCGGCAATCCGTACTTCCACATTGCTCAGTGGCCGACCGGAAGAGCCCACACGCATGTGCCTGGGATCCGTAGTGGAGATAACCGGGGAGGATTCTGTGAGCCCGTAACCCTGCCCGCAGTATAGCCCGATGGCATTCATAAACCGGAATATACTGGGCGAAAGCGCCGCGCCACCACTGATCATCCCCATCATGCGTCCGCCAAACAGCTCTCTTATCTTGGAATACACCAGCTTGTCGGCCAGTTTGTGCAGCAGTTTGCCAAATCCCTTGGGCGGATTTTCGGGATCATACTTCTCAGCCCGGTGTAATGCCCAGTAATAGATCTGCTTTTTGATGCCGCTGAATTCCTGTCCGCGCACTTTAATTCCGGTCTGTATTTTCTCCAAGAGGCGCGGGATAGTAGCCATGAAGTAGGGCTTTACATAGGTAAAATCGTCCCGAATCTCGCTGATATCCTCAATGTAGTAAACGGGATAACCCATATGCAGATACATGTAGGAGATCAGCCGTTCGAACACATGCGAGAGCGGCAGATAGGAGATCATCCGCTGGCCGATATTCGGGTCCTTTTCGAATGGAATGCGCTCCATAGAAGCCTGCAGGTTGGAGGCTATGTTATTGTGCGTTAGCATCACGCCCTTGGGTAATCCTGTTGTACCGGAGGTGTAGATCAGTGTGGCCAGATCATCGGGATCAATCTTGGATCGCAACTTGTCCAGCAGTTCCGGCTCCTGCTCGGCCCGCTCTTTTCCAAGCTCCAGGATCTCCTCAAAGGACTTCAGCTTTTGGTGTTTTGACCCCAGGATGGAGATGATTGCTTTAATATTTGTGATCTCCTTGATCACCTGCTTGGTCTCGGCAAACAGCTCGTCATTGGAGACAATGTGGGCCTTGGCATCCGAATTCTGGAGAATGTACTCAATCTGCTCGCCCGCCTGTGTGGTGTAGATAGGCACATTTGCCGCGCCCAGCGAAAGGATGGCCTGATCGCAAATAAGCCATTCAGCACTGTTTTCGGAATGGAGACTTACGCGGTCGCCAGGGCGAACACCCAGCTCGTACAACCCGTATGCAAAGTGGCGAACCTTCTCTCTGAAATCAGCCGGACTGGTATTGATCCACTCTCCGTTGCGTTTCGTCGAAACCAGCACATCTGTATCATTTCGGTTAATTCCCTGGCTGATCAGCTGCAAAATGGTGGTCGGTTTATATCCCATAGACATAGCCTTTGTATTGTTACCCCTTGTTCACAAGTTACAAGAAAGTTTTACTTTTAAAAGGGAAAAATGAATGATGATATTGCATCCGATCAGATTTTTTTACCAGATAAATGACAAAATTTTCGTAGGATTTCCACTACCAGTAAACGAATAATTCAAACTACTATTTAATTATTCCCATGTATATAGATGATGAGATTAAAGAAAAAGTTTCCCAGTTTCTGAACGTGGCTGAACCCAATATGGGAGACGCCCTCGGCATTGCCTTTGAATCGTTCAAACCAGAGGAAGTGAAAGCATCCATGCCGGTTAATGAAAACACGGTGCAACCGTTTGGCATTCTGCACGGCGGGGCATCGGTCGCGCTGGCCGAAACATTGGCCTCCATCGGCGCCTGGCTGAATCTGCAGGATGATTCCAAAACGGCGGTGGGGATCGAGATCAATGCCAATCATCTGCGCAGTGTAACGAAGGGAAATCGCGTTATTGGAACAGCCACACCGGTTCACATTGGCCGCAGCGTACAGGTGTGGGAAACAAGTATTGAAACGGAGGAAAGTAAGCTTGTTTGCACATCACGCTGTACGCTTGCGATTGTGGAACAGCGTGATGCGTAATGCATGAATACGTAATTCGGGATTACATTTTTTGTGTGTCTCCACGTTTTGAAGCAGTTCCACGAACCGGTAAATTTTGCTCTGTTTTACGCGGCTTCTCATCGATTCCGTCCTGCGGTTGTAAGAAGCGACCTTTTTTAAGTTTTATCCCACAAACCCAAATTCAAGAAACTTCATTACTTCCCGCGCTTTCGAAAGGCTAGATTTAAAAGTTGAGTCAATTAGGATCATCATGACATTTAAGATAAACGTCT
>CAYRDO010000360.1:0-2336 GCA_964422985.1 uncultured Rhodohalobacter sp.
GACCTACCACCACGCCACACCTGTCATCCAGAGCTTACCACGATTTCCTTGTTCTTTTGGGCCGCCAAAAGAACGAAAAACTCCCGGCTGTGATGGCTTCCGGGCAATCGGAGCCCGCACGTGTACACAACACGAATGTCTCACTTCGTGAGCCGGTGTTGCGATTTCTCACGTGCTGTGATGCTCCTCATGCTACCCCTCCACCCATCAAGGCCGAAGGGATTCTGCAGCCGACGGATTGCGTTGAAAGGAGCGGCGGCCGTAATCAAGGAGATTCTTCCTCGTCGGCAAGAAACGCCTCCTCGTCTGAATGACAGGTTGTGGGTTATCCATCGCGGCGTTTAGGATTTAAAAGCAGAATACAATTCTGAGTAACGCCACAGCTGTGCCTGTGGGTTGCTCAAGACGGCGTAATTATGAGGGTGAATGTGGCAGGAAGAGTGGTACGCCGTCCCTAACTGGCGCAAGTGTGAAGCGAAGCGTCACTTGTGCCTTTACTCTATACAAAAAAAGGTTTGGCACAAGTGACATCCTTGACTTACGGTTGGCAGAATAATTCTTCCAGCAAGACAAAGCCTTCAATATTCAAGTGAACGCTTTCAATTTCCGGATTTAACACTTGCGCCAGTTCGGAGATTCTACATTAGAAATATTTGATCTTTTTTAAGTACACAAAAAAAATCATAATTTTTTGAGAGATAAATTAGTTGGCGGATTGGCAAAACATCAAAAATCTATTGGGGTATCAGGATTGTTAATAACAATGTTGTTTCTAGAATTTCCTGAAAGCTCACTCTATTAACTGAAACGTTCTGACCGGACTTAGAATACCGGTATTGGGGTATACAACTGTTTTTTTTAATGAATTTTAGAAGAAAAGATCCTTAATCTTGAATGAGTCTACTGCAATATATAAACCTGCGATTGTAATACCTGCGTTCAGACGAGAAAGATCTCTCTCAAGATTACTTCAAACGGTAAACAATGCCCACTTTCCCGCGGATGACATCAACCTAATTATTTCAATTGATCAGGGAGCTACTGAGGAGGTAAAGCAAACGGCAAGAAGTTTCAACTTTAAGTATGGCCGGGTTCAGGTTATTGAACATCCTGAAAAGCTGGGACTTAAAGATCATATCATGAGATGCGCTGATTATGCTTTGGAATACGAAAGCGTCGTTGTACTAGAAGAGGATCTAATTGTATCACCGGCTTTCTATACATTTGCTCAAAAAGCGCTAGGTTACTATGAAAATGAGCCATCTGTGGCCGGTATTTCTCTGTACGGACAACGTTTCAATGAATCTGCACAACTACCTTTTGAGCCTCTTCAAACCGAGTATTCTGTCTACTTTATGAAGTTGGTTTGCTCGTGGGGGCAAGCCTGGACCAAAAAGCAGTGGCAAGAATTTAAAAAATGGTATTCTAAAACAGATCCCTCCATTATTGAGCAATCCGGCAATTTACCCGATAACATTAATGAGTGGAGTCATTGTTCATGGAAGAAGTTTTTTAACGCATACATACAAGAGAGTGAGAAATATTTTGTTTATCCGTACAGCAGTTTTTCTACGCACTGTGGGGATGAGGAAGGAGAACACATCAAAGAAGCCGGGAATTTATTTCAGGTTCCGTTGTCGGGCAGAGATCCAAAAAATGAAGGGTTTAAATTTGCAGAGTTTGGGAAACATCCCATTAAGTACGACATGCACATGGAACAGTGCGGAGAGTTTATAAATACGCTGTTGGATGTTGATAAAGATAACATTGCCGTTGATCTGTATGGAACGAAGTCGGTCGAAGAACTTCAGGAAAGAGAGTATATTTTAAGCAGCAAAAAGTTCAGAGACCCAATCAAATCGTTTCCGCTGCAATTCAAACCGATCGAGTTAAATATTCAGTTTGAGTCGTATAACGGAGATCCTCCTTTTTTCTACCTCTATAAGACTGAAGATATCATCAGTTCAAATTTTGAAAGTCCGAATCATCTGCGATTCGCAAAATATTTTTCCTATCAGAACTTTTTGTCCGGAAATATCATCAGAAGTTATTTCAAGGACCTGTTTGGCGGGGGCTACTTCAAATAGCTTAAAATGGATTTAGCCATCTCTTGTTTGATTGATTGGCGGTCGAAATCGTCAATAAACCGGCTATTATCGATGAAGTTCTCTCTTTCAAAATAACTTTCAATTTTTTTGGTTTGTCGGATCAACCCATCCACATCTCCCGGATCAAACAGAAATGCACCTTCAACATGATCCTTTAAGAACTCCCGGGCATATCCGTTCACTCCTGCTAAAATCGGTTTTTGAACGGCAGCGAGTTCGAATACTTTA
>CAYRDO010000361.1:0-2334 GCA_964422985.1 uncultured Rhodohalobacter sp.
TGTCGAACTGCATACCCTCAACTGTATCGAGGTATGTTTCGGTACCTTTAGCTTCCTCAACAGTAATTACACCATCTTTTCCAACTTTCTCCATCGCTTGTGCAATGAAACCGCCAATCTCTTCATCACCATTGGCAGAAATGGTTCCTACCTGGCGAATGCTGTCGAGACTGTCACCAACAGGTTTACTTTGATTTCGAAGCTCTTCAACTACAGAAGCAACTGCTTTGTCGATACCTCGTTTCAGTTCCATTGGATTGGCACCGGCAGTTACGTTTTTCAGGCCGGTTTGAATAATAGATTGAGCTAATACAGTTGCAGTGGTTGTACCGTCACCGGCATTGTCGCTAGTTTTTGATGCAACTTCACGCACCATTTGAGCACCCATATTTTCAACTTTATTGGATAGCTCAATCTCTTTAGCTACGGTAACACCATCTTTGGTTACTGTAGGTGCGCCAAAGGATTTCTCAATCACAACGTTTCTTCCACGTGGACCTAAAGTAACTTTAACAGCGTTTGCAAGCTTATCCACACCACGTTTTAGTGCGTCGCGAGCATCCGCATCATAATGAATTAATTTTGCCATAATTCTTTATTTGATTTAGTTAGTAATTAAAATGTTTGGTTAGACGTATGTTATGATACAATACCGAGGATATCGGATTCTCTCATAATCAGATATTCAACTCCGTCAAGAGTTACTTCAGTACCTGAGTACTTACCATAAAGGATTTCATCTCCTTCAGAAACGGACATGTCTATTTTGGTTCCATTTTCCACTTTACCGGGACCTGCTGCTACTACGGTTCCTTTTTGTGGTTTTTCTTTCGCTGTGTCCGGGATAATAATTCCTGAACTTGTTTTTTCTTCAGCTTCGACCGGACGAACCAATACACGATCGCTTAAAGGTTTTATGGTGGCCATATGATGACTCCTTATTATTTGTTGTTTTTGTTTACTGTTAGTTGTTTTAAAATTTTTTTGCGCCATTCAATTCCTTGGCGACAACTGTGTATACTATCAGCAACTTCCATACCAAAGTATCCAGATTGTCAAAAGAAACTCCAGAAAAGGTAGATGAGCCTGTTTTTGATTGGTAGAGCTAAACTTTTTGTCGGTTTTTTATTGAAAGGTGCCAAGTTGTTCCAGCCGTGCTGTCAACTTTTCATACATGGAGGGATTTAATGCTTCAGCCCGGAGGTCGAAGTTAAATTCATCCACGGGCAATTCGGTATCGAGTCTCTTTAAGGCATTGCTTAGTTTTTTTCTTCGCTGATTAAAAGCCATTCGAACCACTTTTTTCAGATGTTCATCGGTACAGGCAAGATCACTTTTATCAAAAGTAAACTGAATGACCGAACTATGAACATTTGGCGGAGGTGAAAAGACATGCGGAGATACATCAAACAAAATTTCCGGTGAACTCATCAGTTGAGATTGCACACTTAAAATTCCGTACTGTTTCGATCTCGGCTCTGCCACAATTCGCTCCGCCACCTCCTTCTGCATCATCAACGTTGCAGATGACAAGATCGACCGATACTCAAACAGACCGAACATGATCTGACTGGTGATATAATAAGGCAGATTTCCCATCACATGAATGTCCCGCTCTTCGCCTTCGTGGACACTCCAATCGTATTCTAAAATATCTTTATGAATCACGTCCAAATCGGGATACTCCTCAGACAGATACTCAACCATCCTCTGATCCAACTCAATCGCTTTCACATGATTGAATTTTTCGAGAAGCACTTCCGTCACTGCTCCCGAACCTGGTCCAATTTCTATAACCAAATCATCTTCTTTTGCCGGAATGGAATCCACAATTTTTCGGATGATATTTCCGTCGGTTAAAAAATGCTGGCCAAGACTCTTCTTTGTTCTGGGATATTTTGACATGAAAGTTAGTAACTTTATGAAACTATCGGTTGTTAGCTATCAGCCATCAACAGATACTGAAAACTTACAGCTGAATGCTCAATAAGAACCTGAATTCTTTTCTGTTCTAATTTCTATTAAATCACACTTATAAACCTTAATATTACAATACAATATACCTTAATTTCATCACTTTATAAGTGATTGATTTCTTACGTGATAGTTATCAGTAATTTGAAATTTCATTATGGAGCTAAGTCCTTTCGATTCGGAACAAATCGGCATCAAAACTCTGGAGAAGAGTTTGATGAAATCAAAATCCAAGAAATCTCTTAAAATCGGGCTGCCCAAAGAAACCTCCAATGATGAACGCCGACTTTCCCTGACCCCCGGTGGAGTTTCCATTTTGACAGCGAATGGTCACGAAGTTTTCGTTGAAAAAAATGCCGG
>CAYRDO010000362.1:0-2326 GCA_964422985.1 uncultured Rhodohalobacter sp.
CTTTGAGCGAAATCAAAAGGCGTTGCAGTTACGTCCGTCAAAAGCCAAAAGTACCGCAATAACGAAAGTACGATTATTTGACGGAACGACCTGTGAAGTAGAGCATAAACACTGGAAATTCAAGGTAGATATCGGCGAAGCCGAGGGAGGAAATGACGCTGGGCCCGGACCCGGAATTTTGGAACGCGGTGCGTTGGGCAGTTGCCTGGCGATTGCCTATTCGCAGCGAGCTGCCATGCTGGGAATCCCGATAGATAACATCGAAATTGATGTCGAGTCGGATTTTGATGCCCGGGGCATGTTACATATTACAGATGATCCGCCCGGCTTTGATGCCATTCGATACAAAGTCTATATCGAAAGTCCGGCCCCGAAAGGTCAAATAATGCAGATGATCGAAGATGCAGATAAACACAGTCCGGTGTTGGATGATTTCAGTCGAGCCATTCCGGTTGAGCGCCAAGTCACCATCAAATATACAGAAAAGGAGGGAGTATGAAACCGGCTTTACAACGTAGGGTACAGCGATATGGATGGGATTACTCCTCTCCGCATTATGATACAGGCTGGCAGCGTCAGCTTTGGCCGGCGCAGGAGCGATTGCTTAAAAAGGCGAACCTGCAAAAAGGGGAGAAGGTGTTAGATATATCCTGCGGTACGGGGTTGGTGACGTTTCCCATTGCCCTCACCGTAGGATCAGAAGGCGAAGTTGTGGGGATTGATCTTTCCGAAGGCATGATTGAAAAAGCGGCTGAGGAAACCGAAAAGAAAGGGTTCTCACATATCACTTTTGAACACATGGACGCCGAAGAGCTGGATCTGCCAGACTCGTCGTTTGATATTGTTATCAACTCGTTGGGACTGATGTATTATCCGAATCCGGACAAAGCGATTAAGGAAATGTTCCGGGTTACAAGATCAGGTGGACGTGCCGCGGCCTTGGTTTGGGGGCGCCGCAGTGCTTGCGGGTGGGCTGGGCTTTTCCCCATTGTGGATGCACGGGTTGAAACAGATGTATGTCCGCTTTTTTTCCAGCTGGGGACAGGAAATACGTTAGCCCAAGAGTTTAAAGACGCCGGTTTTGAGGATGTGGAGGCGGAGCGATTTGAGGTTTCATTGCCGTACGAATCGGATGAGGAAGCAATTATCGGTGCGTTCCAAGGCGGAGCAGTAGCCTTGGCGTATCGAAAGTTTGATGAACAAACCAAAAATGAGGTTCATGCCGAGTATATTGAATCCATCAAGTCTTATGGCAATGGGTCCGGATATGATATTCCCGGAGAGTTTGTAATCGTATCGGGCAGAAAATCCGGATAAAACATATACACAGTAAGAAAAAAGATAGGGAGGGCAATTATGCCTAAATATATAATTGAGAGAAATATACCGGGGGTGGATAAACTTTCACCTCGAGATAAAAAAGCAGCTGCTTTAAAATCATTGCGAGCTCTTAAAGAACTCGGTCCGGATATTCAGTGGATTCATTCGTATGTGAGCGAAGGGAAGACGCATTGCGTTTATCTGGCACCCAACGAAGAAATGATTCATGAACATGCTCGATTGAGTGAGTTTCCTGCAAATAAAATTTCCAAAGTGGATTATATCCTAGAGCCGATAACGGCAGAGGAATAAAATATTCAGTGAAAACTTATTGCTGCCCTTGGAATTTCTGCGACTTTTTTTTGTGTTTAAAGGAAGCTAAATCAAATTAAAAAGAAGTAAGCAGAGATTAGAATAAGGCTATGAGCAATATTTTAATCACTGAACTGAAGAATCAGGGTCCGGGCGATATTCTTGGTGCTATTGGAGGACCCCGGAATTATTGGAAATATCGATATCAATGGGTCGAAAGCTTTTGTAGAAGTAAATAATGGAAAGGCAGAAGAGCTTGCAACCCAACTGAATGGAAAAAAAATAGGCCATTCCAGGGTGTCGGTCCGGAATATAGAAGAGGAAGATTTTGCAGATATAGAAACCATATTTGATTATGTGAACCGATTTGAGCAATTGGTTGAGCTGGAGCGCGAAGAGGAAATGCGGGAGCATGAAGAAAGCATTCGTACCCTTTCTGGTCAGCAGCGAGAGGCCGAAGGAAAAGCTATTCTTCATTTGAGAGGCCGTGACGAAGGCAATGCGCTCGAAGGCAAGCTGGTGAAATTCATGCGTCAACACAAAGGAGAACCGCTCCCGGAGACAGAAATAGCCGTTGGTGATCTGGTGATGATTTCGCGCAGAGATCCGCTGCTCAGCGACAATCCCACGGGTACGGTCGTGCAGAAAACCAATTATTCTGTTACCGTTGCTTTTGATCAGCCCCGCAGCTTTA
>CAYRDO010000363.1:0-2282 GCA_964422985.1 uncultured Rhodohalobacter sp.
CTATTGATTACAAACTGGCTTTTGACCCAAAAGTAGAGGTAAACGGCAAAATTGGTGTTCCACAGTCCCAGGTTAATCAACTAACCAAAAAACTCGCTTCGTTAACAGGAAAAAGTGCGGCGCATTATCAAAATAAAATCAATAGTGCCCCTCCCCATTCACGGTATATCGTTCTGGCTACTAACTTATCGGTTTTGGTCAAAGATGAAATTAACGCACTTGGTATTAAAGGGGTAATTCTTGAAGAGAATTATCGCAGGAAATACACCTTTGGTTCTCTTGCGTCTCATGCTTTGGGTTTTGTAAACCATGAGACCGATGGACGGATTGGACTTGAAGCTTATTACAATAAAGAACTTAAAGGTGAAGATGGGCTTCGTCAGGTTCGGCGCGACCCTTTTAACCGTATTTTTGAATATATCGGAGCTCCCAAAAAACTTCCCCGGAACGGATATTCGCTGCATACCACTATTGATGCCTACCTCCAGGCAATCCTGGAAGATGAGCTCAAAGCCGGCGTAGAAAAACATTTGGCTAATTATGGAACCGGAATCATAATGGATCCAAAAACCGGAGCTATTAAGGCTATGGCCAATTATCCAACCTATGATCCAAATTTTCCGGCAAGTACAGATGACGAAAATAGAAGAAATTTTGCCATTTCCGATATGATTGAACCCGGTTCTACCTTCAAACTTGTAACTGCTATTGCAGCTGTAGAGCAAGGAGTTGTAGAATTTGGGGAAGTTTTTGAAACACCGGAAAACGGTGAAGTAATCATCCATGACTTAATTCTTCGTGACCATGATCCATTAGGTGATTTAACTTTTCAGGAAGTCATTCAGAAGTCATCAAATGTGGCGATGGCCGAAATTGCCATGAGAATGGAAGCACAGGTTTTTTATCAATACGCCAGAAATATGGGCTTTGGCACCGATACAAATATTGATTTAATCGGTGAAGTGCCGGGACGTTTGGCCAAACCCTATGATTGGAGTTTAGTAACCCTCCCGTGGATGTCTCACGGTTATGAAATTCAAACTACTCCTCTTCAAATAACTCAAGCCTATGCAGCATTTGCAAATAATGGAGTTATGATGCGTCCTTATTTGGTGGAAAGAATAGAGGATAAAAATGGAAGTATTATTAAAGAGCACAAACCGAATAAGATTCGGCAGGTAGCTAAAAGATCAACCTTAAATAAATTGCTGCCTGTTTTTGAAAGTGTAGTAACTGATTCCGGAACCGGAGATCTTGCACAAGTTGATGGCCTTCGTATTGCCGGCAAAACAGGAACGGCTAAAAAAGTTGTAGACGGCCGTTACACCAATAATTATCGTAGTTCTTTTGTGGGATTCTTTCCGGTAGAAGATCCCAAATATGTTTGCTTCATTCTTTTAGATGAACCCAAAACCAGTGGTTATGGAGGTGTTACAGCCGGCCCTATTTTCAAAAATATAGCCATGCGCATTGCAGGACTCGATAATGACATCCAGCGCAACATGAAAAAGGACCAGAACCCGGCACCCCAATTGGTGCAAGTTCCATTTCTAAAAGGACTATCAGAGCAACAGGCTGAACTTTTGTTAACCAATTTGAATCTGCCATTTTCTATGAAAGGAAAATCAGGTTATGTCATAGAACAATCACCGGAAGCGGGAACGGAGTTGCAAAGAATTGAAGAAATTTCACTCACATTATCGGAAACTTACGCAGCTTCTGACAGTGCAAAAGCACGAGATGGTTATGCTGAAATCCCTGACTTAAAGGGAATGAACATGCGGCAAGCTACATCACTTTTGACTGAATTGGGCCTGCAAACCGAAATTATTGGATCAGGAACCATTTTTGCACAGTATCCAAAATCCGGTGAATGGCTCCGAAAAGGTTATCCCGTTACCATTCGCGGCAAAGCAAAATCATTAGAAATACTAACCCAAGCCAGTGATCGATAAGTGACCCTCGATAGACTCATAGAAATTTGTAATCCGCTGCACGTCACTAACGCAGATATTGACGTTGAGCTGGCATCTTTCGCGATCGATTCTCGTGAAGTACAGGAGAACTCCGCCTTTATTGCAATTAGTGGTACGCAGGTTGACGGGCATATGTTTTTAGAAGATGCAATTAGTCGGGGAGCCAAAGTAATTATCTGTGAAGAATCCTTTTATACCGAGGATGATATTTGTGTCATTGAAGTTGAGGATACAAGAAAATTAGCCGGACCTATTGCACAAGCTTTCGCTGGAAATCCCGCAGAGAAATTAAAAATTATCGGGGTT
>CAYRDO010000364.1:0-2264 GCA_964422985.1 uncultured Rhodohalobacter sp.
TGTTATGGAGAATGTGCCCTCCAACTCCACGCTTCAGTTCGATTTTATCCTTCCGCAGACCCAGTTTGAGCAGGGAAAAGATTGGGTGCAGCGCTGGGGGGTGTTTTCATTCAATACATTTGTTGAACTGCAACCGGGCGTCGAGAAAGCAATTGTCGATCAAAAAATCGAGAACATTATTGGAGAGCAAACATCAGAGGAATCCACACATCATCTGTTTCTGGAACCGATTACGAACATGCATCTCTATGATCACTATGTAAACGGTCAGCCGACGGGCGGGAGGATGACTTATGTATATCTGTTTTCGGCAATTGCCCTGTTCATATTGATTACAGCCTGCATCAACTTTATGAACCTGGCGACGGCACGGTCTGTGAAACGAGCCAAAGAGGTGGGAATCCGCAAAACCAGCGGTGCCGGACGATTTGATTTGGCCGGACAGTTTATCGGGGAAGCGATGGTTACGGCCGGTTTGTCCATGCTGACTGCCCTGCTGATGTTTGAAGTCCTGTTGCCATCTTTCAACAATCTTACCGGTAAAAGTCTTGAACTTTCTTTCCAGCAGCCGATAGTGCTTCTCATTTTATTTGGAATCACCATTGTAACAGGACTTCTGGCCGGAAGCTACCCGGCGTTCTTCCTGGCCTCCCTGAAACCCGTGAACACCTTAAAAGGAAGCATAAAACTGGGGCCGGGCAATACCCGCCTCAGGAAAGGCCTGGTCGTTTTCCAGTTTGCACTCTCCATCGTGCTGATTATTGCAACTACCATCGTCTATCAACAGATTCAATTTATTCAGGAAAAAAACCTGGGCTACGATAAAGAAAACCTGATTTTATCACCCTTTTCCGGCGATCTATACGGAAATATGGACACACTGAAAGAGCTTGTTTTGCAGTCATCAAGTATTACCTCCGCAACGTTTGTCAGCGATTATCCGCACAACATCGAAGGCTCGTCAGGTGACCTTAACTGGGCCGGAAAACCGGAGGGTCAAACGGTTGAGGTGGCTCCGTTGTCCGTCGGGTATGATTTCCTGGAAACTATGAATATCAGTCTGAAAGAAGGAAGGGATTTTTCACCCGATATGGCATCTGATGGTGCAGCTTACATTATCAACGAAGCCGCTGTTGAAGCCATGGGGATGGATGATCCTGTCGGCAAAGACATTGAATTTTGGTTTGGGAAAGGGCCGATCATCGGGGTTGTCGATGATTTTCATATCGCTTCCTTACACGAAAAGATCAAGCCGCTGATTCTTATGGCGCAACCCGAAAATGCTGAGGGAATTCTCATTCGCACTGCACCGGGGCAAACTCAACAGGCCATTGCCGCGTTGGAACAAGCAATAGAACAACTCAGCCCGGCATCTCCATTCGAATACCACTTTATGGACGCCTTGTACGAGCAGCAATACCGGAGTGAGATGCTGGTCGGTATCCTTGCCCGTGCAGCTACGTTCCTGGCCATCTTTATCTCCTGCCTGGGCCTTTTTGGTCTGGCGCTTTTTATGGCCGATCAGCGGACCAAAGAGATCGGCATCAGAAAAGTACTGGGAGCGACTGCAAGTAATATTGTAACACTACTCTCCTCCGATTTCATCAAGCTGGTGATGCTGGGATTTGTGATTGCCACACCCGTTGCCTGGTATGCTGCGAGCCGGTGGCTGCAAGGGTACGCTTACCGGATCGATATTGGCTTTGAGCCTTTTATAATCGCCGGAGTGGCAGCAATGATGATCGCGATTTTAACGGTGAGCTGGCAATCAGTGAAAGCGGCGCTGATGAATCCCGTAAACAGTTTGAGGAGTGAATAATAAAACGTGAAATGTGAGACGGAAAAAGTGAACAGTCATTCTGAATTTGATTCAGAATCTCCTGTCGGAGTGAAGTTGGGAGATCCTGAATCAAGTTCAGGATGACATTTAATGTATGTTTCACGTTTGCCGTTTCACTTTCGACCGAAAGGAGAAACCATGCTGAAAAACTATATAAAAATTGCTTTCCGAAACTTCATTCAAAACAAGAGTTTTGCACTGCTTTCAATTCTAAGCCTGACGATTGCAATCACTTCTGTCATTCTTATAGGAATGTACGCGAAACAGGAGTTCAGTTACGATGCATTTCATGAAAAAAGTGACAATCTATACAGGTTGGTAACCGTCAGCGAAAATCTTGATAATCGTCGCGAAACCTCCTTCGTTCCACTGGCCCTGGGACCCTATCTAAAAGAAAATTTTTCATCTGTTGAAGATTTTGCCA
>CAYRDO010000365.1:0-2263 GCA_964422985.1 uncultured Rhodohalobacter sp.
GCGTTCGTCGCAAACTATGTTGAAGACAACCATGGTGTTCGGATTGAAACGGATTTTGATCAGGACAAACTGGAAGAGGGACGAGCATCCGATTGCCCGGACAGAAAGTACAGTTCCTATTCCTGGAATGATGGAAAACAGTTCGTTTGCAGCAACATCACGTTTGAAATATATGTGCCGAGAAACAGCGATCTCGAATTAGAAACCATTTCGGCTGATATTGAACTCTTTGATCTGGATGGACCGATTGATGCTCAATCCATTAGCGGTTTTGTAGACTTGAGCTGGCCTGAAATGAACGGGGCCGATATTTCCATGGAAACCGTGAGCGGCGAAGCCTATAGCAATCTGAGCAATCTCACTTTCAATAATAAACAAGAAGAATTACCCCTTGTGGGATACGAACTTCGCGGAGCAATCGGCAGCGGCGGACCGAAGATTCGGTTAGAATCGGTGAGTGGTGATGTTTATTTGAGGAAACGGGAAGGGTAATCTCCACTCTTGAGAGGGGAAAGTGAAGTGAGCGCTTAGCGAATGAACTCGGGGTGTGTTTCATGAGTCAATCGTACATGGTAACACACCTCTTCCCGACAAGCTTGTCGGGATGTCTCCTCTCAAGAGGAGAGGTAAAAAACTTAGCGTTTCTTTGCGCATTTTACGGCTAACCTCTCTAAACTGCTAACAGCGCGAAGTATCGTAAAAGAGGATTATTCATCCAAAGGTAAAATCTCAATATTTCGAAAGTGTGTTGGATGACTTTCGGCCTGCAGGGCTATGTAGCCTCCGGTGATGATCATATCCCCACTTTCCGGGATGAGATGTTTGGTATTTGGATCGGAGGTATCATATTGAGGTTCGCTGTACGTCAGCACTTTCTCGCCATTCACATAATGGTTGATGATCTCTCCGCCATGGACTTCAGCCTCAACCGTAACCCATTGGTCGCCGTGATAGGTTTTGGAAGTCGATTCCGTGCAGTGTTGGGTGATCAGTTCGCCATCCATTACGATGTGCGTGCCCATAGAACAGATATTTGCAGTTGGCCGCTCATCGAAACCGTTTCCTCCCAATAATTGCACTTCAATAGAAACGGGTGAAGGCTGGTCGAGTCCCATTGATTGCGGGGATTGAGAATGAAACTTGATTCCGTTATTTCGATACGCCCATTCAGGAGCACCGGGAACCTGCTCACCTACAAATCTATATTCGAGCCGAATTCTGTAGTTTGAATAAGGTTGTTTGTAGAAAAGGTGACCGAATTTGCCATCGAACGTATCATAATTTTCATAGGAAATTTTAAGAAGACCATCTTCGACTCGGAATGTATGTTTAAAATTTACTCCGAGTTCGTGTCCTGCAAATTTGGGAGTCCAGCCCTCTAAATCTTTACCATTAAAAATTGCGATCCATTTTTCCTGGGAGGCTCCTTCTTCGGGAGTCGCATGAGGAATGAGAGCCATGAAAATTATGGCCGTGATCACAACAATCATCCAAAGAGCGGAGTTTAAAGGTTGTTTCAAAATAGAATTAAATTTAATTATTGGATTCACCATTAAGCTGACTTAAAAATTCAACTAAATCTCTGATTTGTCGCCGGTTTAACCGTTCTCCCATCGAAGGCATGGCAGAGGGAGCCAGTCGGGTTTCTGATATTTCGGATTTTGGGATACGTACCTGTTCGTCACGAATTGTAAGTGTAAGCTGATTTTCTGTTTCACTGTGATAAACTCCGCTGACTGTCTCCCCGCTTGTTTTAGTGACAGTTACTGGTGAATATCCTGTAGAGGGCTGAGCCGAAGGATCAATCATAGAGAGCAGCAATTCTTCCCTGTTTAGGCGTTCACCGACGGATGTTAATTTTGGCCCCACCTCTGCGCCAAAGTCACCAATCATATGACATCGGGTGCATTGGGCAGAAACATCTGAATAGAAAATTCGTGCTCCGTTTTGAGCATTTCCGCCATACAACGTCTCACGATATTCGGCAATCGGCCCTTCAGGTTTTTGAGTATTGTACTCCTCCAAAGCCTGATGAAGTTCTTCAGATTCACTGTTTTCGATAGAGAGAATCAAATCAAGATGAATTTCACGATTCAGTTCGCTGCTCTTCAGAAGAGCCATTTCGTTTAAAAGAAGTTCACGGGCACTTGATGTGTCTAATCTTCCGAGGGCTTCATACGTTTCTTTTTTCTCGGGCACAGATCCTTCTTCAAGTACAGTTGTAAACAGAGCCACTTTTGTTTCAGGGGGAAAATCGGAGTCT
>CAYRDO010000366.1:0-2248 GCA_964422985.1 uncultured Rhodohalobacter sp.
TTGTGATTGTTCTGGATTTTACGACGGAGGGAGCTGAATTTATTTTTGGTGATCTCGCCAAAAGCCCCGGAATGGAAGGCAGTCTGGGCAACTTTTTTGCGTTTCAGGTCCTCCCTACAATTGTTTTCTTCGCCTCTCTGACCGCTATTCTCTACCACTACGGCATTTTGCAAAAGGTTGTGAGCTGGATGTCGAAAGGAATGCAAAAACTGATGGGAACTTCGGGGGCTGAATCTCTCTCTGTGGTTGCGAATATTTTTGTGGGTCAGACTGAATCCCCCCTGGTGATTAAGCCTTATATCGAAAAAATGACCAAATCTGAACTCCTGACTATTATGACAGGCGGAATGGCAACCATTGCCGGCGGTGTGATGGCTGCATACGTTCAGATGTTGGGAAATTCATACAGCCAGGCTCAGGGTGTTTCGTTAGATGTGGGTCGCCTGATGTTCGCCGAACAACTTCTGGGAGCTAGTTTGATGGCCGCCCCCGCTGCGTTAGTGATCGCTAAAATTCTATTCCCTGAAACGGATGAACCTGCTACAAAGGGCGATGTAGAATTAAGCGTTGAGAAAACGGATGCAAATGGAATTGATGCCGCCGCAACCGGTGCCGGAACCGGATTAAAATTAGCTGCAAATGTTGGCGCTATGTTATTGGCATTCATTGCGTTGCTGGCAATGTTCAATTACTTTTTAAGTGAGTTCGGTAGCTTGGTGGGATTAAATCAAATGCTGGGTTTTGAATTGACCATTGAGACTCTTCTCGGATGGGTGATTGCTCCAATCGCGTTCATCGTGGGTGTGCCCTGGGCGGATGCTATTAATATGGGATCACTGCTGGGTACAAAAGTTGTTTTAAATGAATTTGTCGCTTATTTGCAACTTGCTGATATGGTTGAGCAGAACACCCTTTCACCCAAAACAGTCACGATGGCCACGTTTGCTCTCTGCGGATTTGCAAACTTTTCATCCATAGCCATTCAAATTGGTGGCATTGGCGGATTGGCACCAAGTAGAAAGTCTGAACTTGCAAGTTTTGGTCTGCTCGCCGTTTTGGCCGGAACCCTCGCCAATCTTATGACGGCCACCATCGCCGGAATGCTTTACTAACATGTATTAACATCGATAATAATTGCCACAGAAACACAGAAAAAGACTGAACAATTCTGCGATTTCCGTACCTCGGTGGCAACTTAATAATTCAGGACTCTTTAAAGTTTGATAAACTTTATTCTAAAACGTTGTGACTTCATTCATGAGAATTAAGATTTTATTGTTTGTTGGATTGATGCTATTTATACAATCCTGTAAATCTTCAGAGGAGATCTCATCAGAAAGGCCCCCCGAAAATGTGATCGCCACATTTGCGAATCAACGGGTTACTGTTGATGAACTGAAAACCAACTTCAACCGAAATCGAAATGTGGAGGAGATTGATTCTTCAGAAATTCAGGATTTTTATCCCTCTTACATCAATTACAGATTGAAACTTTACGAAGGGTTTCAACAAGGATATCATAAGGATTCAACGATTCTTGCCGAATTTAATGATTACGCTTCTGAAATCGCCGATCACTATTGGATTGAAAATCAGATCAAAAAAGAGCGAATTGAGACTTTTTCGGATCGTTTTGAACACGAGTTAAAGTCTTTTCACATTCTCAAAGAAGTTCCTCAAGACGCGTTACCCAGTGATACTGTTGAAATTTACAACAGCTTGCTCAGTGTCCGGGATTCATTAGTAAACGGAGCAGATCCGGAAAAGATGAATCAAATATACTCCTCAGAGAGAGAAGGCAGACCGATGGGTGGACAACTTTCATGGATTACTGCCGGAAATACGATCGAACCTTTTGAAGATGCAGTTTACAACTTGCAACCCGGAGAAGTCTCCTACCCTGTTCGATCTCAGTTTGGCTATCATCTGATTTTACTCCAGGAAATTCGGCCACGAACACCTCAGAGATTGGTGAAGCATATTTTTGTAAGAAAAGCTGAAGACGGTTCGGGCGAGCAAAAAATCAATCAGGCATATGATGCTTTGGAAGCTGATAGCTCCTGGAGTAATGTGCTTCAAACATATACGGAAGATCCTTCATCAAAAAATCGAGATGGTTCATTAGGATGGGTTGGATACGCAGCAAGATTTCCCCAAGAACTTATTGAAGTAGCCATTCAAACCGATCCTTCCCACCCCTATTCCGAGCCGTACGAAGTTAGTTACGGATATCACATCATGAGTGTAG
>CAYRDO010000367.1:0-2244 GCA_964422985.1 uncultured Rhodohalobacter sp.
ATCGCAATATGAGATAGAAGGCAAACAGAGCACGAACGGTGTGCAACTTCAACCGGAGCGATTGTCTGCGCTCTTGTTTTGATACACTCAATCCAGTTTGTATGCTGTTCACTGCTTTCATAAAGGTGAATTTCATCTGGTCCGATTTCTGAGTCTAAAATAGCAGGATCACTTGCTTTTATGGGGGAGTCGACATTTTCACCTGAATCAGGGTCGCTATCAGTTACGCCACTCCCTCTTGTAACAAAAATCCATCCTTCATCTCCTTCAAAGCGGATTCCATTCGGGTATTCGCCGTTTATCAGCATAGTGATGCCGTTTGCATATTTGGCCTCTACGTTGAACTCTCCATGTACATCCCATAACCCGTTGTATGACGGATCGTCGGTTGGAAATTTCGCTTCAGCTTCAAGTTCAATTGGGCCTGTATATTCAGTTCCCATTCCCCAGTGTGCTGTATCTAAATGGTGAGCTCCCCAACCGGTAATCATCCCGGCTCCAAACTGTTCACATCTCAACCAGCCCGGTCTTGAATATCCCTCCTCCGGGTGTACTCGTTGAACCGTATAGGGTTTCATTGGAGTTGAACCAAGCCACATATCGTAATCTAAATTTTCAGGTACATCCATTGGAGTAGTATCTCCTCCACCGGGATCACCGGGTAGTCCTACTTTTACAGTATGAAGATTTCCAACTCGTCCGTTTCTGACTAATTCACACGCTTTTTTAAAATGTGGCCATGGAGATGCCGAGCGTTGTTGACTACCAACCTGGAAAACAACTCCGGTTCGGTGAACGATATCGCTCATGATTCGTCCCTCTTCAATCGTCAATGAGGCCGGTTTTTGCAGATAGATATCTTTGCCAGCCAAGGCGGCTTCAATCGTTAACCGGGCATGCCAATGGTCAGGTGTACTGATGATCACAGCATCAACATCGGACTGACGCAACAATTCTCGATAATCCTGATAAAGTTTAATATCCACCGGATTTTCAATCCCTTTTTCTTCGGCGTACCATTGATTGACAAATTCTTTCCCCTCAACCATTCGTTTTGCATCAACGTCACACATGGCAACAATGTGAACATTATCGTGCTTCATGGTTTCTGGCAAATCATGCCCTCTAGCAATTCTACCACATCCAATTTGTCCTATATTAATTCTGTTACTCGGCGCATTTTTTCCAAAAACAGTAGAAGGTACAATGGTCGGTGCCATAAATACCCCGGCCGCCCCCATAAGCGAGGTTTTGAGATAGTCACGTCTTGTCATTCCATTTTTTTCACCGGCTTTGTCTTTATCTTTCTTCATAATTCTTTGACTCGTCGATTTTTATACATTAAGGTTTGATATTTTTTAGTCTAATCTGATGTGACCCATTCAATTCCACCAAGCAAATGCTTAACAAAAAGCGGATCAGAGTATTGCTCCGGTCGGTGTCCCAGGGATGTATACCACTGACGCCCCCCATCAAATTCTTGCGACCAGGCTACAGGAAATTGATCACCGAAATTTGTTCCGGGAAAAGTGCTCTTCTCTTCATCAGTTACAGTTGTAAGATCTGCAGTTAAAAGTACATCTATTCCGGGATTGAGCTCTTTCAGGTAATAACATTCATCATTTTCAATTTCCCACCGAGCAGGTAAAAAAGAAGTAGATGGATGAGTTTGATCAGCTACTTCAACCGTAAAATCTTGTTGAGGAGCATGTCTTTCAAAATTTCCGCCGAGCAGTTTAGAAAACCATGGCCAACTACGTTCAGAACCACTGGCTGAGTGGATTCCCATAAAACCGCCTCCCTGGCGAATGTATGCTTGAAGAGCTTCACGTTGACTATTGGAATTGAATACCTCGTTATTTGTATTCGAGAAAATCAAAGCATCATACTGTTTCAGATTCTCTTCTGTGAAAAACGCTGGGTCTTCTGAAACATCTACCACAAATCCATTCTCCTCCCCAAGTTTCTTTATGGCTTCAACACTGTATGGAATATTTTCATGAACATATCCTTCTCCATTTTTAGTATAAAGGAAGACTTTCTTTCCTGATAAATTGTTCAAAGATCTCACCTCTACTTTTGGTGGATTCGAATAATTATTCCAATAATGGTTAGCAGTTTCGGCATCAATTTCACCATCATACACCAGCATCCTGTATTTGAGTGTGTAAGATTCTCCAGGTTGTAGTGTCCAGTCTTTATCTTGTGCAGGGTTAAAGTTTATATACACATTCTCTTCCCCTC
>CAYRDO010000368.1:0-2244 GCA_964422985.1 uncultured Rhodohalobacter sp.
CTCTGATCTGGGTATTAGAATTGTTAAGAATGACATAACATCGGTAAGTGCGACTCTTCATAATCCTAAGGATGTGGTAGTTCAACAGGTCAAGAATCACTCTGCTATTGAGCGGTATGAAATGTTGGCCTTTATCCATGACTCCACAACCGTAAAGGATCTAAAATTTGCTGATAACATGACGGAAGAGGAAAAAGAGGAAGCAAGAAAAAAATTTCTCAATCAAAAAGATCGAACCATTTTGTTCCTTACCTTTAAAGAAGAGTTTACTTCTAATGATGCTGAGGCTACTTTGTTCGATATTTCAGGGATTGGTCATTTCAATCTCCGGTCTTCCCAGCGAATCGTTTATGTAGAAGTAGAGGAAGGATCCGAATCCGATCAAATGGAGAAAGTTCGCGCGCTTCCATTTGTTGTTGATGTTACAAGAGTAGCCAAAGCTGTTACGTTGCGATGATGGTTTGTTATAAATAGTGAATCATCTGAAAAAGCTCTTTCTGCCCGCCTGCTTTTTTTGTATGATTTGAAAGATGAGCGATTACTACAAAAATAAAACCATTCTGATTACCGGTGCGGCCAGCGGAATAGGAAAGCGTTTTGCTGAAAAGGTAAGCGGACTAGACGGTGTGACCTTAATTTTGTGGGATCTGAATGCGGATGCTTTGAGTAAATTGGCTGAAAAACTCAGAGAAAAATGCCCTGTAGACAAGGCACCCATCGATATTTCCGATTTTGGTCATGTAGAAATGGAAGCGGAACGATTGATAAAGCAGGGATTGGTGCCTGACATCATTTTAAATTGCGCGGGTGTGGTATCCGGAAAACTCTTTCATGAGCACCGGTATCACGAAATCAATAAAACGGTTCAGGTAAATATATCAGGAACTATGTATGTGGTGCGGGCTTTTTTGAATGAGATGATTGAACGGGGCTCCGGGCACATTGTAAATATGGCGTCAGCATCAGGATATATTGGCAACCCTAAGATGAGTGTATATGCTGCCAGCAAATGGGCTGTGTTGGGGTGGACAGAGTCACTTTACCTTGAGATGAAACGAAATAAGGCCGGAATCGATGTTACAGCCGTGATCCCCAGCTACATCAATACGGGAATGTTTGAAGGAGTGAAAGCACCGCTTTTGACGCCCATTCTCACCACAGAAGATATTGTTGGCCGAATGCTGAAAGGAATTGCAAAACAAAAACGCTCAATTAAAGCTCCATTTATGGTACGATTTACACCTCTGCTTAAAGGCATTTTGCCCGCGTCTGTTTTTGATTGGATTGCGGGCCGCGTTTTTGGCGTGTACGAAACGATGGACTCATTTAAAGGAAGAGAAGAGAATTGATGGATATTGAGCAACTTGTCGCCAATCAAAAAAAGAGTTTCAATGAAGTGGTAACTCGATCTTTTGAGGCGCGAAAAGAGAGTCTGGAGATCCTGAGAAAACTCGTTTCAGAAAATGAACAGGAGCTTTGTGATGCCATCAGGAAAGATTTCGGGAAACCTTACTTCGAGTCTTTTTCCACAGAAATTTATACCGTTCTTCATGAGATCGATTTTCATTTAAAAAATATGAAAACATGGATGGAACCGGAGTCGGTTGGCGGACCGATGGTTTCGTTTCCCTCCAAAAGTACGATCTATAAACAGCCGCTCGGAACCGTGTTGGTGATTGGCGCCTGGAACTACCCTGTTTATCTATCCTTGATGCCGGTGATAGGCGCTATTTCTGCAGGGAACACTGTTGTTTTAAAACCATCGGAGATTGTTTCCGAGACGTCTTCTCTTCTAAAATCATTGATCGAAAAGAACTTTGATGAGGAACTTCTGGTCGTTGTTGAAGGGGGTATTGATGAAACCACCGAACTCCTCAATCAACCCTTCGATAAAATCTTTTTCACCGGGAGTTCACGAGTTGGAAAAATTGTGATGAAAGCCGCAGCCGAACAGCTCATTCCGGTGACGTTGGAGTTGGGAGGAAAGAGCCCGGCGATTGTTCATCACGACGCAGACCTTGGAGTGAGTGCAAAACGGATCTGGTGGGGTAAAACAATCAATGCCGGTCAGACGTGTGTAGCCCCGGATTTTGTAGCGGTTCATGAATCGGTTCGGGATGAGTTGATTACTCAATCAAAGAAAGTGCTTTCCGAATTCTTTGAGGAGGATTATCAAACAGCCGAGAATTATACAAGAATCGTTAATGAATCTCACTTCGATCACCTTCAAAATTTGATAAATAA
>CAYRDO010000369.1:0-2228 GCA_964422985.1 uncultured Rhodohalobacter sp.
GATGCGTTTTTTTCAAATGTATAGCAAATTCCGGTGGATTCTGTTCGAAGATTAAACGCATCTGAGCAATTGTAGGTAAACTTCTGTATTTGAAGAATGTTCTGGAATTCGATTTTTATTCCTGCATCAAGTATAACTGTATTTCTGCTTAGTTCCTGAATTTTAATTTTTGGATGAAGATGAAGCCGTCCTTCAACCGGCTTGGTTAAATGAACCGCATCAGATATAGAAACAGCGTTTTCAGAACAAGTAAATGTTCGTTGATGATTAAAAAAATCTCCGGATTGAAGAGTATATTTCAGGCACAAATCAATTTCAGAATCCGTTTCTCTTAAAACTTCAACCTCCGGTCGTCGTCCCACACGAAATTTTCCCCACACATCGGCTGTATTTTGTCCTTTATATGTGACTGTATTATGGGCTTTTGTGGAACGTTCCCAGTTACGGAGTTCATTGGCTTCGTATGTTGAAACACCGGGATCGATAATCACCGGTTTGCCATCGAAATACAGAATAAAGGAAAGTGAATCCGCATGAGCGTGTCCCGGTTGCTCGTCAGGTTTGATTCCGCATGCATCCACGATAAGTTCAAAATTATCATCTTGAAATTTCCTGTATCCGGAATCATTCAGGGGTGATGATGGATACTCAGTGATTCCACATTTCTCAGCCATTCGAAGAATCTGTTTTTTGGAATAGGATTGACCATCCGTCGAATCGTTGAAGTGAGCCAAATCTCCATTTGTAAAGCTCATCTGATCGATCCAGCCGAGCATTTTTTTAGCGGTCTCGAGGAATTGGGAGTAGAGGTCAGAATCAGGGGGCAAATAATAAAGCGCTTCAAGAAATCGGAATAATACAATCAGGTGATACATCGGACTGCGTTCAAAATGTCCACCGTCAGACAGGATCTGTGCGGGTATTTGCTCAGAAAAGATCTTTTTTGCGAGATTTGTCCACCGGTCATTCTGGAAATATGTGCCACCCATCAAGAGTGCAAATGCGTTTTCCATAAGGTGGTTTCCTAACAGATGATATTCCAACCGATTTTCTACGAAATGGAGCTCGGAATAGAGACAATTAATCAACTCACTTTTCTTATCAAGGTTTTCGTCATTTTCTGATAAAAACCGGATGAGGTTCATGATCCGCAGGGAGGCAGGGTAGGGTTCCGGTTTTAACTTTCCGGCGTTAAGCCAGTCATACAGATCGAGTAAAATGGTTTCTCTTTCGTCGATCGTCAAATCATCCTGTTTCAAAAAATCTGCATATTGGAGATGAAGATTCCATAATTGCCCGAATGTATAGTCCGTCCACTCAATCCGATTCCCATATGTTTTTGACAAGTTCAGAACTTTTACCCGATATCCGGAGTCTGTTTTCTCTATGATTTTTTTTGAGGACGGAACCGGCAGGCATCGGATTGGATTCGGTGAATCTCCATCGTGCTTCTTGAACTCAAGAGATTTTACAGGTGTCAGCATGTATTTCAACCGATAGCCAAATTGCTTTGGAGTTACATAAGCTAAGGTTTGAAGTGTACGCTGAATCTTTTTAATCACGTGAATTCCTGTTTTGTACAAACGTCAACTTTTTCTGAAGAAGTTCTCTCATCGATTTCGAGAGGGTGTAACACTGACGAAATTCCGCATGATTATCCTGCAGATCAAACATCTCAGCAGATTCTTTGGAGCCAACGTCGATCAATCCCTCAATTCCTTTGATGATCGCTTTCTGCCGAATGGATTCAATTGTATCGTTCTTTTCAATCGAATAAGGAAGACGTTTGATGATCTTTCCCGTGTCAATTCCCCGGTCGATCAGGTGAATTGTAGCTTCCTGTTTTTCATCGAGAAGGACCGACCATTCGGCCGCATTCATACCCCGAATTTCCGGTAACGGTCCCTGATGAGCATTTAAAATTCTGCCATCCATCTGATTAATGATCGATTCTTTCAAAATCCCGCCACCACTGTACACCAGCCATTGCGGATCAGTTTCCTCTAAAAAACCAATCGCTTTGTCTGAGTTTAATGAATCAACAGAGATAATTTTGGTCTGATTTGTTTTTGCCCACCTTTTTAATGACCGAATTGAAATTTGATGCTGATTTCTAAACTCCTCGAGAAAATTGGATTTTTGTTCGGAAGGAGTTTTTCGAAATCCCGCCAGGCGACGAGCCGATTCTGATATAGATGAGAATCCTTTCTTTTTCAAAAATGCTTGGA
>CAYRDO010000370.1:0-2221 GCA_964422985.1 uncultured Rhodohalobacter sp.
GTGTTCGCTTCAGCGGTAAACTGAGCCAAAGGGTAGTTGCTGAAAGCATTTTTTAAAAGTACAGAAATCATGTTACGTAGAGTCGTGAAGCCTACCATAACTCCTCGCTGTCCCATGCGTGTAAAATCAGCATGAGTGAGATTTCCATGAGTATCAATCACGAGATCGTATTTTCCATCATGCTGATGAATATTTTGTTTGTCGTAGGCAAGGACTTGGTCAGCCCCTAAACGTTTAACGAAATCAGCTTTATCATTGGAACAGACACCTGTTACTTTGGCTCCATAAGCCTTCGCAATCTGAACGGAAAAATGACCCACACCGCCTGATGACCCGTTGATCAAGACAGATTCTCCTTTTTTGATTTTACCGTGGGTGGTGAGCGCCTGTAAGGCAGTCACTCCGGCTATGGGCACGGATGCCATTGCAGGAAATGAACTTCCTTGCGGCATAAGGCCGCAAACAGTTGCCGGCACAGATACATATTCAGCAAAAGCACCTCCCATCAGTGATACTCCAAACACCCGGTCACCAACTTTGAAGTGCTCTACATCTTTTCCTACTTGTTCCACGATGCCGGCAAAGTCCGCACCCAGGATTTTTTCCCTGGGTCGGAAAAGTCCGAAAGTGAATCGTGCAAAAAAAGGCTGCCCTCTTAGAACATGCCAATCGACAGGATTCGCTGAATTAGCCATAACATGAATCAGAATGTAGTGATCCTTCACTTCAGGTTTTTCAACATCTTCCAATTGAAGAATTTCCGGTCCGCCATATTTAGATTTCGTAAAAGCTTTCATTTTAACTTTTCCTGGTTGAAGGATGAGAGTTTTTGGAATCCAGCGTAAGTCTAAAACGGCATTACACTAAAGCTGCATACGCCGGAATGTTGAAATTGTTTTCAAAAGAAAGAGTAATTAATAAATAGCAAGCTGGCTAGATTTGGCGCCTGTCCTCCGAAGCACTCCTGCATTGAAACCGTGGAGCATCATTGAACCGTAGCGTAGGAGGGAGGCGTATCCGATTAATGCGCGGGTTGTTCCGCTTTTATGAAATTATTTAGCAAATTCTTTTGGGCTAATAGCGATCTCAGGAAATTCAAGAGCAATTTTTTTATCAAATGTGACCAGCTGAATATTTAAATCATCAGCCAATGCTACAAATTCACAATCGTATGCTGAACATGATGAATTTGCAACAAGACTCATAACCTGTGTTGAGTTAACTTCGAATTCGTTGGCCTCCATTAATTGCTCAGCTTCTTCTATTGCTTGCAAAACAACCGAGAATTCTAAAATTTCCTTTCGTAAATATATTGATAGAACATTTCTGAATTCAGATCGCCAGAGAAGAGGAGCAACCCAATCATTGTCTTTCTTGAGAACCTTGTAAACCCATTCATCCATGTCATTTGGCACCCACATGCTTGCAATTACATTGGAATCAACAACAATCATGGACGGCCTTGGTCAATTGCTTGTTGAATTTCATCCATAGAAAGAGTGCCTTTCGCTTTCTGTTTAAGTTTTTTGGCACGAGTAATTATTTGGTCTGGATCTCGTCGATTGCTTTGAACTAATTTTTTCAAATAAACAATCACTTCACTGTTAATACTACGATGATGTAGCTCAGCCTTTTTTTTTAGTTTGGCATACACATCATCAGGTATATCCCGAATGGTGATATTTGTAGGCATAAGATTGAATTTAATTTAGTTTCATTATGAAACTAATCAGAAGAGATGATTCTTGCAACAAAAGCCCTATAACGACCTTGCGCGTAAGCTACACACGCATGAATGTTGAATTAGCAACTAACGAGAGATGAGCCTTAAAACCAAGAGGGCCCCGACGCATCGGGGGCGTCTGTCCTCCGAAGCATTCCTGCATTGAAACTGTGGAGCATCATTGAACCGTAGCGTAGGTGGGAGACACGTCCGATTAATACGCGGGTTATAAGGGCAAACAGTATACGGTATCGTTGGTTTTTATTTCTTTTCCGCCCAAATGTATGCTCGCTTGCTTTGATATTCTACATCTTCATATGGTCGTCGTTCCAAAGCGTCAATGATTCTAAAACCGGTATCTTGTAGCAGCTCTACGATCTTGTCTGTTTGAAAAAAGTATAAGTCAACATCCACATCGATATCACCGGCTTTGTCAAAATGCTCTATTTTGTCTCCGACATGAAAAGAGAATAAAAAGTGGCCTTCTTTTTTCAGTAC
>CAYRDO010000371.1:0-2207 GCA_964422985.1 uncultured Rhodohalobacter sp.
GCCAATAATCGCCCCGATCCTGAGCGGATGGATGCACGTATACCAACAGGTTTTTTTCAAAATCATCTTCAGGTAATCGGTCTCTTTCAGAGTACAAATATTGTCTTTCCGCCACCCCAATTCCATCGCCTGACCCTCAACCGATTCCGTTACCATATGCTGCACTTCCAGGAACACTTTTTGGGTCACCTTCTCCCCCAGTTTTCTGCGGTTTTTAAAGATGGGATACAACCCAAGCACATTCATGGCATCCCCTACATTAATCGCAATGGCCCGGTTGTTACTTTCATGCAGAGTCGGCTTTCCTCTCCGGTAAAAACTCTCATCCTCCACATCATCGTGAATCAAAAATGCATTATGAAGCAGTTCCAGGGTAATGGCCGAATCCAGTACTTCGTCCAATCGGCCCCCGTACGCTTTACAAGCGGCAATACATAACCCCGGCCTGAACCCTTTTCCTCCACGGTCGGGATATTCCGAGATAAGATCATATAGATATTTGCGCGGTTCTTTTTGAGGAATATACCGGTGAATGCCCTTCCGGGTCACAGCACCATACTCCTCCAGCATCGAGCGCATCAACGAATTCTGCATAGCATCTATTTTTGAACGTCAATGGATAGTACAAGCCTGAAATCGTGATTATTCGCATCCGTCAGCAGGGCATGATATTTACCGGGTAATGCATTTTTCGGGAGATTTACGTGCACCGTGATCTCCTTTTCTTCACCGGGAGGAAGCGTGATTTTTGAAGGCCTCACTTTCAGAGCCCTGGAATAGATGGTCTGATTATTCGGACCGTTGAAATCCGTCTTTTGAAATTTAATTTCTACAGGCTCTTCGGATGAATCATCAAACAGAGAGATCGTCATGGACGTGCTCTCCCCCGGTTTTAGTGGTTCCTCCGCTTCAATAAAACCGAATTTATTAGAGTGTTTTTGGGTAGCCGAAGGTTTTTCCTTTTTTGAAGCTCCATTTTGATTATTCAGGGAGGTGGACAGTTCAGTCACATGCTTGGTAATAGCTGTTAACGCGTCAATGAAGAGGTCCACAGCTTCGTGGGTATCTCTCCGGATGCGGTTCATCAATTCATCAGGATCGTGTCTGATCTCATCGACATCCACAACCTCCTTCTCAATTTTTTTGGCGGCTAAAATTCCGGCTGCAATCTCCTCTTCAAGTACATTAACGGCTGAACTTATAATATCCTGGGCGTTGGAAAGTATCTTGTCCTTATCAATCGCACTCATGAAATCCTCAGCCATCGTACTCTTGTTTCCCCCTTTGTGATTCTCGTTACTTCCCTTTCTTTTTTCCATTCCCCGTCTTTTTTCTATAATTTTCGGGTATGTTCAGCTTGATTACAAAAAACAGCGGTTCAAACCCAAGCACTTCAACACGGCTGGTATAATCACCCGGTTGAACATTGTCTTCAACTTTAATTCCGATTGTGATCTTTTGTGATTTATCGGGATCCAACAAAAATGACTGTGGTGAAAACTCCGTTTGAAATTCATAGCGAATATCCGGATCAGCATCATTCGTAAAGGCAGTGTTTTTAAGCTGACATCTGACCTGTTTCTCCGTGGTGTTGTCCAGTATAAAATCCAGTTCAATCTTTCCGCCGGGTTTTACGGAGCCGGTCAGCTCAAAGGCCGGTTCTCCCGATTTTCTTTCCACATGTATATCTTCAGCCTCAGTATCTGATACAGCCTGTTTGGTGAGTTTAAGTCCCAGGTCCAACACATTTTGATAATGCTCAAGGTTCAGCCGTGCAAATGCCGTAAACGCCTTTGCCGCCACATCAGGCTGAAAAAAGTTTACATTTGAACCTCTCGCAGACGATTTACTGATTTGCCGTACCAGCTCGGATCCCTCCTTAAAATAACGCGTATTAATTTCTACGGTTCTCTTGAAAAGGCCCTCCAGATCATTGGTGATATCGCTCTTCTTTGTACTCATTTTCTTTCAATTTTAATTTCACCGAATCGTATTCTTAATTAACGTGAATTCCACATAAGAATCTTGAATATGACGCTCACCTCCTGTTTGCCCTCGACACCTCGGGGGTGTAAAGAGTATCTGTTTATCGATCCATAATAACCATACCATTCCCGGTCTGAAACAGAGCTTAAAGAAATCACCTCTAGAGAGGGGATAGAGGTTGGATCGTTTAGCAGAAGCCTCAGGGGTGTGTTAACGGAACG
>CAYRDO010000372.1:0-2168 GCA_964422985.1 uncultured Rhodohalobacter sp.
TATCAAAAGAGAAATTATCCCATACGATTGGTGAAAATTTTCATCGTGTTTTGAAAGCTGGAGGGATACAAATCTAAGCTTGTGTGGGTAAATTTCCCACCTTCCCACAATTTTCCTTACTCACTTCATCACTCAAAATCGGATCATTCTAAACTCAATATTTGGATTTTAGAAATTTTTATTCTACAATTGTAGAAAATAATCTATACTTGTAGAATATGAAGCTTTCAAAATCTGAAGAACAATTGATGCAGTACATCTGGAAAAAAGGCAAAGCGTTTATGAATGATTTGCTGGAGATGTACCCCGAACCCAAACCGGCAAGTTCAACAGTAGCCACACTGCTAAAAAGAATGAGAGATAAGGGGTTCATCGACTACGATCAGTTGGGACGTTCAAGGCAATATTATCCGCTTGTAAAGAAAGCCGATTATTTCTCCCGCCATATTAACAGCCTGATCAAAAAATATTTTGATAATTCACCCTCCTCTTTTGCCTCATTTTTCACAACCAAAACCGATTTGTCAGAGGAGGAATTGAAGGAACTTCAAAAGATTGTGGAACAAGAACTTAAAAAGAAACAGCAATGATTATTTATCTGATCTCATCAACCGTTTGCATGGGAATATTGCTTCTCTTTTATCATTTCGTTTTAGAAAAAGAGAAAATGCATGCCATTAACAGAGGGTATTTAATTTTTAGCTTAATTTTTTCTTTGAACATTCCTCTAATTCCTATCGGTATAGCTGATGGTTTCCTTCCATGGTTTCAAACCCAACAGGATGCGCAGGCAGAAATTTACACTTCGTTATCTGAAGGAGAGTGGTTAAACACAGAATCAGATGGATTTGCAGAGAGGTCAAAACAATCTGGAATATCTTTATACCTAATTACTCGAATTGGATTTCTAACCTATACGTTCGTAGCCGGTTTTATTTTGATACGTTTGCTGCGGATTGTTTATATGCTTCAGCTAAAAGCAGACCGAAATAAAAAAACACTTCTCGATAATTATGAAATTGTTCTGCTTAACGAAAAAGTGGTCCCTCATACCTTTCTAAGCACAATCTTTTTAAACAAAGATCAGTATCTAAAGGGAGAAATCCCCGAAGAGGTTCTGGTTCACGAGTTAACGCACGCCCGTCAAAAACACTCGTTGGATATCTTATTCGTTGAATTTTTAAAAATCATATTCTGGTTTAATCCTGTCCTCTATTTCTACAAAAAAGCCATTCTTTTAAATCACGAATTCCTGGCTGATGAAGCCGTGATTTCTAAAGGTGCACAAGTCTCAGAATATCAAACCCTTCTCTTAGAGAGCCTGACCAAACACCCGGCTCCTGGATTAATCAGTCAATTCAGTCATAAAATCACTAAAAAACGATTTCTTATGATGCTTCAGACTACATCCAAAACTCGTTCATTCATAAAAATCACTTCAATCATTCCTTTATTTATTTGGTTAAGTCTGTTTTTAGGATGTGAATACAACCCTTCAGAATATTCTGATCAAGAAACAGAAGTAGATGAATTAACTATTGAGATGTTTGATCCCGAAATACTAAAGGTAAATGGCGATAAAATGAAGTTTTCTGAATTTGAGGAATTTCTGACCAACCTGACTAAAACTCCGGAACAGGTTACTGTAGAAGTGGACTCAAATGCAACCATGGGAATCGTTTCAGATGTTCAACAACTACTCCGGTCTCATGAATTACTTAAAATCACTTATTCCTCAAATCAAGAGCGAAATAAAGAGAAGCTTAAAAAAGTCACCCAAAAATTCTTGAATGCTACAAATGAATATATGAATATGAGTATTCTGGATACGAACCCTGACATTTTACAGAAGGAGTATGATAAGCTTCTGAAACTCTATGAACAGATTAAAAATGTGGGAATAAGAATTCCGGACTCTCCCCCGCCTCCGCCACTTGTTCCATCACCGGAAGAACGTATTAAGAATATGGATATTGGAGGCAGCATCGAGAAGCCTGAATCTCCTAATCCACCTCCTACCCCACCAGAGCCACAAGATTGATTGGAATTTGAATTTTGGGATTTGAAATTTATACTTTAATTATTTGTGAGTTTCTCTTTTATTCTATTTAACGCCTGTTGATCGTACACTTCACCCTGTTTAATCACAGCATTTATCTCCATAGTAT
>CAYRDO010000373.1:0-2147 GCA_964422985.1 uncultured Rhodohalobacter sp.
AGACCACGAAAAGCTGCTGCAGGTTCTTGGCAAAAGTGATTTTCTCAGAGATGAAAGAACGCAGGAGCTCGTATTGCTGATCGAATTGGTATCAGTGTACCGGGCCGGGGAGTACCCTAAAGAAAACATACTCGATCTCCTGGACACACTGAGTTCTAAAGCAAAATTCGAGGAACATAAGGTGATCGCACGAAATCTAAAAAATCGGTTGACTCATCTCGAGAAAGGATACCCGGCTCCTGGGTTTGAATTAAAATCGACAGAAGACACACTGGTATCTCTGGTTGAATTAACCGGAAAACATGTTTATCTCACATTTTATGAAAACTGGTGCCGTACCTGCTTTGAAGAAATGCGCATCATGAGCGAATTGAGGAAAAAATATAAAGAAGACATTCAGTTTGTATCTGTTTCTTTAGATGACTCACTGGGGCAAGTCAAACGAACGGTCAGGGACAACAAAGGCTTTGACTGGATCTTCCTCCACTATGGGAATGATGAAAGCATAAAAGAGAAATACCGAATACGGAACTTACCTGCGTATTTTCTTATTGACCCCGAGGGGAATATTCTCTCGGCACCTGCCCTGACCCCTTCAACTAATGGTAGTTACGAAACCATCGACAGGGCATTTTTCAACATTCATAAACGGCTCCACCCCAAAAAATCGGGAATGCCTGAACCCCCTCGAGTAGACAGGTAATTACAATACGCCGCCGTCTTTCAGAACATCTACGATAGACTTGTACGCCTTGTCTGTTATCGGCCGGATCTCCGGTACTGTCATCCAGCATACTTCGGTTATTTCTTCCTCAACCTGCGGGAATAATTTCTGATCCGAATGGGACCTCATCTCAAACAACCAGCTTTTCTTAAGCATTGGAGTTCCGGTATCCTTGTCGTGGTAGGTATGGTACGTGGGATCAAGATTTTTCGTGATTTTCAGATCTGAAATTGAACACTCCTCCTCCACTTCTCGTATTGCCGTCTCCTCGACGGACTCACCTTTCTCCATTTTACCTTTAGGCAGATCCCAGTGACCGCGGCGGTAGATCATAAGCACTCTTCCCTTTTCATCTTTAACAAGACCACCGGCAGCCTCAACCCATTCAAAACTTTTCCTGAGTTCCTGAAAGAGACCTTCAGCATTCCCCGGAATCCAGATCCCAGCCGAATCATTTTGTGCCTCAGTAATCTGTTCAACAAGATTTTTAGCGCCATCGCGCTCAATTATCTTCACTGAATCGTCAATTTCATCATCTTTCTCTCCTCCTCCGAGATAAACAGGTAATTCAGAAACGAAAACTTTATACATTTGCACCCATGATTTTAAATGAAGATGTTGCTGCAAAAGTAGCTGAATTTCTCCTTCAAATTAAGGCCATTAAATTACAGCCTAACTCACCGTTTAAATGGGCCTCCGGCTGGAACTCCCCTATTTACTGTGATAATCGAACGTTACTTTCCTACCCGGAGATAAGAACCTTTATCAGGCAGGAAATCACAGATGTTATCGAATAAGTATTTGAATCAATCGAAATGGTTGCCGGTGTAGCAACCGGAGGTATAGCCATGGGAGCACTTGTAGCTCAGGAGCTGGGTGTGCCGTTTTCCTATATTCGATCCGCATCCAAAGGCCACGGCATGCAAAACCGGATAGAGGGTGTCGTTGAAGAAGGGCAGAATGTAGTCGTTATAGAAGACCTCGTTTCCACGAGAAACAGTAGTCTCAGTGCGGTTGAAGCCCTTCGTGAAGCGGGGTGCAATGTAAAGGGCATGATTTCGATTTTCACATATGGCTTTGATACAGCCAGAACGAATTTTGAAAAAGCGGGTTGCAAGCTGTATTCTCTTTGCAACTACGATCTTCTCATAGACCGGGCTCTACAGGAAGAATATATTTCTGAAGCAGACCTCAAACCACTAAAAGAGTGGAGAAAATCCCCTCAAACCTGGAATCTAAAACCACAGGAATGACTAAAATCGAAAGCAAAACCGTAAAGGTAGACCGTCCGGCAAAAGAAATCTTCGAATATCTAAGAGATCTTCAAAACTTCAAGGAATTACTGCCACAGGATAAAATTTCAAATTGGGAAGGCTCCGAAGACCAATGTTCCTTCAAGGTCCAGAATATGGCTACTATTGAA
>CAYRDO010000374.1:0-2120 GCA_964422985.1 uncultured Rhodohalobacter sp.
CGGAGAGATGGATTATGTTGTTTCAGTTGATCAGCTTTCTTCATCTGATCCACAAGTTCTTCTGGCTGCACTTCTTGCCGTATCAGAAATGCCAGCTTCCGATCAAGTTGGTCAATCAGCAGCAGATCTATTAGTGCATGAAGACTTTGTTAATGACAAAGCAATTCAACATGCAACAATGACAGCAGCAGCGAATAATGAGATTAGTTTTCTGAATAACGTCCTCCAAAAACAATTGCCCGAAAATGCCGATAGTACGTACAAAGCAAATATTGGATATGTTGTAGAAAACATTGCCTCTCATTACGCATTAGGAGAATCACCGCAGAATTCCGTAACTGATTATCTCGTTCAATTGGAATCAGCTGATCCCGTAATTGCATCTGCTTTTCTATCAGGACTTGCGGCTGAGTGGCCTGAAAATTCTGCACCTGAATTAAGTGAAGACGTTAAAAATCAGCTTAGCAGCTTGAGAGGAGTTCTTCCTGAAAATGTTCATGAACATCTAAATACACTGGAAGAAACCTGGAGCGAAGCCAACCTTTTTGGAACTCGTTAAAGTATATCAGATAAGAATTAGTAAATATTGATTAAACGATTTACATGAAAAGAAGAAGTTATTTTTGCCAGGCAGTAAACCACTTAACTATGTGCATATTTGCCCTCATCATATTTAGTACTATGGTGTTTGAGGCAGGGGCTGTGGATTTAAAAACGGAATCTTTATCAGTGGCTGATGGCGATACCGTAGTTGTGAGCTCTGAGGGGGCTAACCTCAGTTATGATGTTACTGAAATCAGAGCTGAGGCCGGATCAACCCTTACAATAAAATATGTAAACAGGGGTGATTTGCCTCACAATGTTGTCTTGGTGAAACAGCGCTCTGACATCAACCCGGTGGGTGTGGCGGCATTGCAGGCATCAGAAACGGAATACATTCCGCAAGATGAAGCTATGCAGCAAAAAATAATTGCATACACCGGTCTGTCGAAACCCGGCGAAACGGTATTTATGACGTTTACAGTTCCGCCTCCTGGTACATATCCTTATATCTGTACATACGCCGGCCATTTTACCATGATGCAGGGCGACTTAATCTCAGAATAAACAGAAACTTACTTTTATGAAATTTGGTGTCAGTCTTTGGCTTTGGACAGCTCCGGTAAACAATAAAGTAATTGAAGAATATGCTCCTAAAATTGCTGATTTAGGGTTTGACACGGTTGAAATTCCTCTCGAAGATCCAACCGAACTGGACTGTGAAAAAGCACGAAAGGATATTGAAGAGAACGGACTTACTCTCACAACTTGTGCAGCAATGGGAGGGGGGAGAGACCTGATTCATCCCGATAAATCCGTACGGGATGAAGGCATAAAGTACATGAAGGATTCTCTTGATGCTGCTGAAGAATTAGGCTCTGAACTTTTTGTCGGGCCGTTGGCATCCGAGGTTGGCCGGCTTTGGGAATCTGATGATGCTCAACGGGAAGAAGAGACAAAGCTTTTGGTCTCACAACTTCAGGAAGTTTCGGATTATGCAAAATCCAAAAACATTACGATCTGTCTTGAAGCTCTGAACCGTTTTGAAACAAGTTTCTTGAACCTGACAAGTCAGGTTTGTGATGTTGTCGATAGGGTGGACCATCAAAACTGTAAAGTGATGATTGATCTTTTTCATGCAGGAATTGAGGAAAAAAATTTAGGAGATGCCATTCGAATGGCCGGTGATAATTTATACCATTTCCAGGTTGCAGAAAATGATCGCGGTACACCCGGAACGGGTCAGTTTGATTGGGACGGAATTGCAACTGCTTTGAAAGAGATTGGATATGATCGACATATTATTATTGAAACATTCACACAGGATAATGAACTTTTGGCAAAGGCTGCGGCAATTTGGAGACCGCTGGCCGAAAGCCCAGATCAATTGGCAAAAGACGGGCTTTCATTTTTAAAAAAGCTTTTATCATAGAAAGCCACTGAATACAGAAAATTAGATATTTTAACTCCCTGTATGTAGTTGGCAAATTATTAACAAAACTATCTAACCATGGCTGATAAAAAAGTAAATATTGCGATTGTAGGACTAGGATTTGGAGCTGAATTTATTCCCATTTATC
>CAYRDO010000375.1:0-2119 GCA_964422985.1 uncultured Rhodohalobacter sp.
TAGTCCCGCAGTTGAAATTACGATTGAAGTGGTCCACTTCGGTGAACGGGATCTTCTCGTCATCAGAGTGCCGGAAGTTGAAAAGAAACCTGTATTTGTTCAGGGCAAGAAAGGAAATACGGTATACATAAGAAAGGGTGACCAGAACAAGGTAGCCAGCAGAGAACTGGTGGCTGTAATGCAAAATAAACATTCAGAAAAGGGTGTTACATTTGAATATGGCCCAAACGAACAGAAATTGTTTCGTTATCTGAATGAATATGGTGAGATAACGGTTAAGAAGTTTTCTCACCTGATTGATGTGAAATCTGGTGAGGCCTCAGGCATTTTAGTGAACCTGGTTAGTGCCGGGGTATTAAACTTGTTTACCAAAGATAATGTCGACTACTTTACGTTTTCTCAGAAGTGTAAATCCTGAAATTATTAATAACTGAATTTAATTTATGCCAGCACAAGACGACGATTTAGATTCCGTAATTGCGGATTTAGTAGATGATGATGTAGCCGATGCGGATGAAGATCAGTCCGAAGAATCGGCTTTTTCAGGCATTGATACTTCAAAAACAACAACCAACGGCGCCAAGGTATCGCTGACTGATCGAGCCGCCAGCCAGGTAAGAAAGATTAAAGAAGATGAAGATCTCGGTGACGATCTGTACCTGCGGATGGCTGTTGAGGGAGGAGGATGCTCTGGCTTAAGTTATAAGCTCGGGTTCGATTATAAATCCGAAGATGATCAGGTATTTGAGAGCAACGGAATCGAAATTATTGTGGATACCAAGCACCTTATGTACCTGGAAGGCATTTCAATTGACTACCCCGACGGACTTGATGCCCGAGGTTTTACCTTCGAAAATCCCAATGCCGAAGAAACCTGCGGCTGCGGCAGTTCGTTTGCCACGTAATCAATGGTGGTAATGTAATGAGGTTAATTCACTACCTTCTTGTGTAATGAATCAGTGTGGGACTGTCCGGTTGCCTCCTCATCACCTTCGGGAATGATAATTTGTGTTTTCTCTCGGTCAGATTCACTCTCCGCCGCAGCAGTATGACGACGGGTAACAATAGTTTGCAGCTGCTCCATAGCCTCTTTCAGCTGTTCACGGGCATTGCGTTTTTTCCTGTTAGACCATAATTGAAAGAGCTTTGCGATAACCAGTGATCCTGCGCTAAAGAAAAAGTCCTTCCGGTCCCTCCATTATGCTGATTCCAACAAGTACAGCGGCGGATGCCAGACCCAAATAGGCCGGGTACATCAGCCGTTGAAATGTCTTCAGACTTTGCTTAATCCTGAACGTAGTTTTATTCCCTGAGGTAGATACCTCGATGGTGGGAGACTTGCGCGTGTGCAGGAATTTGAGAATTCCCTTGGGTTTGGCGTTCCAGACAATGCCGTTGGGGCGCTTGGTCACTTTGCCGGGACTGTCGAAGTGATATTCGATGATCGCCCGCAGTTCCGCCCAGGTTTTCTTATCCAGTTCACCCTTCGCAAATCCGATCAGTTCTACTTCGTAAGAGTGTTCGGTTTCCAGGAATAGGGGTTCCTCTATCGGAATACCTTCAAACTCAATGGCGGCCTGCCGTACATACTCGGGAGAAACGCCTGAATCTTTGGCGATCTCCTCAATCTCTTCGAGCGTAAGCTCTTGGTTGGATTCCTCGTTGTGCAAGGCTCCTTCAAGCCGGTGCTGAAGCTGGTACGCCCGGCTCAGTATCTTCTTGATCTCTTTTTCATTATACATGACATGCCATCCCAATGTTTAAAAGTATGTATTGAAGTGCTATAAAATAACAAGACTACAGAAACATTCATCTATAGTGGATCTGAAAAGTAGCCAGGAATTTATTTTGAGAAGCGGTTGGTAATCAGTCGCACGCCACGCTTAAAGGAGAAGTAGTACCACATCCATTCCACGAAAACCTTGATCCTGTTTCGGAAGCCGATCAGGTAGAAGATGTGGATGACCGACCAGAGGATCCACGCTATAAAGCCACTCACCTTCCAACCCTTTACATCGGCAACAGCCTTGGCACGACCGATGGTGGCCATAGTGCCCTTATCTACATAATGAAAAGGTTTCCGTTTGTCAGACGGGATGTTATTACTGATGAGTGATCC
>CAYRDO010000376.1:0-2113 GCA_964422985.1 uncultured Rhodohalobacter sp.
GGGAATGTATCCATGATTTGGTATGCTTTATAACGGCGTGGCATTTGGCTGATCATTCATATTAAACTAAAAAACAGTCAAACAGCTTCAATTAAAAAATTTTCGATGATTGAGTATCTGTACAATAGGATATGTAGCGAACCAAAACACCAGTAATAAAATCCCGCTTTGCATTAGCAGGGCACTATATCCCACAGCACCTTTAGACGCAATTTCAAGTAGTACTGTTAGCCCTACAGATACGAATAACAAACTTGCTATATATCCTTTTGTTTTCCCAATTATTTGTGCGCCTATTATAATCAGCGCCGGCAAGACAAAAACAAGTACCATCCAAAACGTAACAGAAAAAAGGACACTGATATTGGCGAATTTATGGATGCCGCTTATATCAGGATCAGCAAGATGTAATAGTGCACTCATGAACCAAAGTGGAATACAACCACAGAAGAGAGCAGGTAATAAGTCTACGTACTTGTTTCTGCCATTCAGATCTGCTGAATTGGAATTGCTTACAGCCTTGTTTTCAGTCATAGCTTTAGTTATTCGTTATAGACCGAAGATAATATATATGAAAATATTTGAATTGTTTTATGGACAGCTATTTGGCGTAGCTATCAGTAGGAAAGCAGTAGACTACGCCGGTTGATCGGAAACTTTTTTATAATTCTCTTTAATCTTAGATCGCTTTTTTTCACCGAGCTCAGACTTCTGTTTCTCCATTACTTTCCTGAACTCCTTCAACTCTTCATCAGACCAAGGTTCTGACTTAACAACGAAATCGACTCCTTTGGGTTCTTTAACTATAGCCATGGTTTTAATCCTGAAAGTATTTTTTCACAAGCTTCAATGCATTAACGGTTTCAATGTACATTCGTTGTCCTTTGAAATGCGTTGCACCAAGTTTTTTCTTGTAGGGTTCAATTAACGCAGACTTTGAATCAAAGACAACATACCCTTCATATCCTTTCTCAAATGAGACTTGACAAGCAAACGCAAAAAGCCATTCTGCCGGCTTGATATCCTTCCTGTCTGCTTTTCCAAGTCGAACAACCTTCGTATCAAAAACTTCACCGGTGACACTATTTTCGATATATTGGAGATATTCGAGCTCAGATATTCGATTTTTTAAAACTTCTGAAATCGCATATCACAACTCTTCAATCTGAGATCAAGCCCTAACGAAAGAAAATAAAGGCAGTTTGGAAACAGGCTTTTTTTGCACACGAACTGTTCAGGTTAAAAACCAGGATTAGCGGTTTGGATGAATTGAGATGTTAGTTATCAAGCGAACCTAACGGATTTCGCTTCACGCCTTCGAATGACATCTGGACCGGTTTAATTAAGCCATTCTCATCAAAATACATTCGATCGATACTGACAACCCGGTGATGTGGATCATCCGTATCTAGCGGACGGCGATGGTATACCATGTAGTATTCTTCTTTGTCCGGTGTGATGATAACAGAATGATGTCCGGCGCCACGGGCTATTGTGGAATCTTGTTGCAGAACTTTTCCGATCCGTTCAAACGGACCAGTGGGGGAGTCGCCAATGGCATAAGCTACACTATAGTCAGGCCCCATCCATCCGCCTTCCGACCACATGAAATAGTATTTCCCATCTTTTTTGAAGACAAATGGCCCTTCTACATATTGATCGGGAGTGATCTCTTTGTAGTACTCTCCATCATCGAATGGTTCCAAACTGAGCAGGTCATCACTAAGTTTTACCACATTGCAATGCTGCCAGCCTCCATAGAACATATAAAACTGGCCGTCATCATCTCTAAACACAAACTGATCGATAGGCTGCGCACCGTTATGAAATTCATTGATCAGAGGTTTACCCAGGGCATCCTTATATGGGCCTTCAGGCTGATCAGCAACGGCAACCCCGATACCTCCATATTCTTCATTACTCTGAATGTCATTGGCTCCGAAAAAAAGATAGTATTGATCATTCGCCTGAATAATGGATGGTGCCCACATGGAATAGGATGCCCATTTTACATCTTTTATATCCAATACATGCGAATGCTTTTCCCAGTTGACGAGATCTTTGGATGAGAAAGCATCAAAAAATGTTTGGATCAGGTATTGCTCGTTAATGG
>CAYRDO010000377.1:0-2113 GCA_964422985.1 uncultured Rhodohalobacter sp.
ATTGCCCCCCAAGTGATGACCGTTATATCTGAGCCCTCTTTCAATTTTTTTGCCTTACCTATTGGCACCACAAATTTATCTCCCGGATAGGGTTTTCTGGCATATTTTGAATCGAGTAAGTTTCTATGTTCAAAAAAGATCGTCGGATTATTGCTTCTCATTGCCGACCGCAAAAGACCCGCTGCATCTTCTGCATTGGAAGGAACTACAAGCTGCCACCCGATCATTTTGGCAAAAAATGCTTCGTTCGACTCACTGTGCCACGGATCACCGCACTTTGCAAAGCCTCCCGGCATTCGAACCACCATGGGAGCTGCAAATTTATTCGCAGTGCGCCACCGAATGGTTCCTGCATTTTTCAGTTGTTCAGTTGCAGGATCTGCATATTTTCGAAACTGAATTTCTGCAACAGGCATGAACCCTGCATAGGCAAGTCCGATTGCCCGACCTATAATCCCCTCTTCAGACAAACTTGTATCGAAAACCCGATTTTCACCAAATTTCTTTTGAAGACCTGAGGTTACCGCATGAACACCTCCTTTTGCACCTACATCTTCCCCAAAAACCAGTATTTTATCATTGATTTTCAACTCGTATTCAAGCGTTCTTCGAATCGCTTCAACAACGTTTATCCGCTGTTTTTCTGGTTCGGGTTCAGTTGAGCTTTCAGGGAAACTATATCCAGAACTGTATAATCCCCCGATTTTTTGCACATCCATTCCTTTGTGAAAAAGAGGTTCTGTGAGTCCTTCAGTATCCGGGCTTGAACGATTCCCCGCTGCTTCAACTACTTCATCCACTTCCTTTTTTATCTGACTCTCAATTTTTCTCCACTCCTTTTCGGACATCAAATCTGCCAAAAGAAACTCTTTTAGCTTTTTAAGAGGATCACTTTCTTGTTCTTTTTGAAGACGCGCTTCACTCTTATAGGCCTGATTATCCTGGAAGGAATGGCCACTTAACCTGGGCACTGTCAACCGAAGTAATGCAGGTCCATTGTGTCCACGGACATATCGTACTGCTTCTCGAATAATGTCCGATGTTTTTTGGGGCTCAGTCCCTTTTTCTTTAAAAATCTTCAGGTTCTTAAAGGAATAAAGATTATTGGCAATATTTCCTCCCGGTGTTTGAAGATCACTTTCCACGGAAATACCAAACCCATTGTCCTCAATAAAAAAGAGAACCGGAAGATTGAGTGTGGTTGCCATTGTAAGAGCTGACCAGAAACCGTTTGTGGCGACGGAGCCGTCTCCTCCCAAAATCACAGAGATGGCCTGTTTATAATCCTCTTTTTTATCAGATTTAGCGTGTAATTGAATGGCCTGTGCATACCCGGTTCCGGGTGTGTATTGTGAGCCCACATCACCGGCCGCAGGTAAAACCATCGGACCGCTCTCATTTGGAAGATTACAGACGACTCCGATATCGCGCCCGTCACTATATCCTCCGGATTTTGCCATATTAGAGGCTATAGCATCTTCAGGACTCAATCCCAAGGTTAGCAATAGTGGACGAGAACGATAATAATCACTAATTACATCTTTGGGATTCGTCAGGTTCAAACCGAGCAAAATCTGAGCCAGTTCATGTCCCTTTGCAGAAAATTGATAATGAATTTTTTTGCCAGGTACCAGCTCATTCTCCTCTTTTTCATCAAGTGACCTGGAGAGAAGCGATAGGCGTGCAACTTGTTTCCAATCGATACCTCGCTCTTGTTCTGTATTTTTTTTATTCATTCTTCAAAAGTCATTTCTATTTAGAAGTATGAACCAAATTCATGTAACTTTCTTCAAAATGGGTCATGTTCTCATCAGTGCCTATAGTAATCCGAATACAGTTTGGGAGGCCAAATGCATCTGCCTGCCGAAGTATCACACCCTGTTTCATCATATTTTCGGTGAACGTTTTTGCTTGTGATTCATCATTCATAATGATCATAACTGAATTCGAAATTGAAGGCACATAATCAAGATTCTGTCTCTCCAGAAAGTCGTACAATCTTTGACGACCTTGCGCCACCGTACGAACACTTTTTTTGATAAAAGGCTGATCACCCAAAGCTGCACTTGCAGCCGTCTGGGCAAGCGTTGTAGGCTCAAATGTTAGCTTTGTT
>CAYRDO010000378.1:0-2111 GCA_964422985.1 uncultured Rhodohalobacter sp.
TATTAGTTATTCACAAGATTCACAGCTGTCCTTTTTGACCTTTCGGTAAGCCACGGCACGGCCTTCTCTTCCAAATTCTATCTCGCAACATGCGGCCAGAATTTCACCAAGTTTTTCCCGTCCCCGCTGCACTCTTGATTTAGCTCCCGATAATGACAATTCAAATTCATCGGCAATCTCTTGTTGTGATTTCCCTTCCACGTCAGCCATCTTGAGTGGAATTCTGTATTTTTCAGGGAGATCATCAATCATAGGAATCAGCCATGAAAGCACCTCTTCGTGCACATCATGCTCTCCTTCATAGTTTCTTAGCTGAATATCTTCTGCTTCTTCCGTTTCATCTGTTGCCGCTTCACCCTTAAGATTTTCTATTTTTTTCTTACTTCGGTAATGATCGGCTAAAGCTCGCCTTGCAATCCCAAATACCCAGGACTGTACACGATCTTCATGCTTCAGATTGGTCACACCTTGATGTATTCTTGTAAAAATATCCTGCAGGATATCTTCGGCTTCTTCATCGGTGGCAACTTTAGCACGGATAAAATTCCGGACATGATTGCTGAACTCTTTCCAGATTTTCTCGGTGTGAGTTTTTGAAGAAGTATTCATTATCAATAAATTATTTTTTTCGTATCGCCCTTATCCGTTCTAAAACCGGAGGATGCGAGTAGTTTAAAAATACATAAAACCAGTGCGGAGTCAGGTTGGATAAATTATCTTTGGAGAGTTTCTTTAATGTCGAAATCATATCCTCCGGCTTGCCGGTTGTTTCAGCAGCAAAATGATCCGCCTCAAATTCGTGCTTACGAGAAATTATCTGCATGAATACCGACAAAATCATATCAATGGGAGCATACAGCATTCCAAAGAAAATAAGCCCGGCATATACCGACATTTCTTCCATATAAAAAGCATCAAAAAGGCCTTCTGCATGGAGAAAAACAGAGAGCAGAAAAAACATCACCCCGGTTTGCACAATACTGGTTAACATGCCTTTGATAATATGCTTCTTTTTGTAGTGGCCAATTTCATGGGCCAACACCGCAACCAATTCATCATTGGTATGATTTTCGATGAGCGTATCATACAAAGCTACTCGTTTATTTTTTCCAAATCCCGTAAAAAATGCGTTCGATTTGCTGGATCGTTTAGAACCGTCAATTACAAACAAACCCTGAAGCGGAAAGTCTACCTTCTCGGTATAGTTTTCAATGGCCGTACGCAATTCACCTTCTTCGAGAGGTGTGAATTTGTTAAAAAGGGGCATAATCCATGTTGGTGCTACGTACTGCATGATAAGTGTAAACGCCGTCACAACTCCCCAGGCATACAGCCAGGCTAAATCTCCTGCATACATGAAAAACCACAAGATTCCGGCCAGCAAAGGAGTTCCGATCACAAGACCCAATCCCAATCCCTTTACCATATCCAACACAAAAGTTTTGGGCGTGGTTTTATTGAAACCAAAGCGTTCTTCAATAACAAAAGTAGAATAAACACTGAATGGAAGTGTAATAATGGTCTTAGCCAATAATAAAATCCCGATGTAAATCAGTCCGGTTACCAGCTCGCCGTAGCCCCAGGCCCGAACTATTTGATCCAGCCAGTTAAATCCACCGGAAAACCAGAATCCCAAGACAAGAACTAAATCAAATCCGCCGGTGAGAAATCCAAATTTTGTTCGAACCTTGGTGTATTCCTGGGATTTGGCATAAGTGTCCTCATCATAAACTCCTTCAAATTCATCCGGCAATTCTTTGGTGAGGGATTTGAGGTTAAGGTAGTTGGAAGTGAGGTCGAGAATAAAATCGATGGCAATAGTTACCAGAATGATGATAGCGTAGATGTTCATGCGTCTATTTTGTGAATGGCATTATTTTGCAATCAAAGGTACAAAGATTGGAATCAAATTGGAGCACCCCAACCGTCATATTTACCTCCCTGTTCTTCGGCAATTCTTTCAAACCAAAGGCTTATTTCATATATCCGTTCTGTGCTTACTTTCATTTTCTTATTAGTGTTCTCTTTAATCTCCTACCATTTCCTCATACAACCTTTTCAACACCTGTATTTGCCCAATGTGATAGTTATCATGATAAGCAATCCCGGTT
>CAYRDO010000379.1:0-2089 GCA_964422985.1 uncultured Rhodohalobacter sp.
AGCTCTGAATATATAAATACTCGTTCGCTGCCTGAGCTACAGCAAATGATGACCGGCACCAAACTTAATATCCAAACATCACACAGCTGGAAATGGCGACACTGGAAGTTTATGTTTGTCGAAGGAGTTAAATAGAAATCAACTTGGTGCTGTTTAAATCGAATCCTATCTTTAGCGCGAACTAAATTTCAAATATTTATTAGTACGATGAAACGTTGCGCCTTTCTTTCGATGGACAACCTCGATGACTTTGAGGTGTATGATCACCTTCTTTTTGAGCCTCTCAAAAAGTTGGGATGGAATGCTGAAGAAGTTTCCTGGCGTAGCAATAATGTAGATTGGTACAGCTACTATGCCGTCATTATTCGCAGTCCGTGGGATTACCAAGACGACCCACAGGCTTTTTTGGATGTGCTGGCCGAGATCGAACAATCGGATGCAGTGCTCGAAAACAGTCTCGATATTGTCAATTGGAATATCGACAAAACCTATCTCCGCGATCTGGAATCACGCGGCATTGAGATCGTCCCAAGCCTGTGGTATCAAACGTTTAATTCGGATCTGTTTCCCTCTGTTTTTACTGATTTAAAATCAGAAGAGATCGTTATAAAACCGACCATCAGTGCCGGAGCGGATGACACCTTTCGTATCCACAAATCAAACTATGATATCTTTGTTAACGATCTGAAATCCGTTTTCAAAGATCGTCCCTTTTTGGTGCAACCATTTATGGATAATATCACTGCGGAAGGCGAATTTTCGGTTTTCTTTTTTGGAGATACCTACAGCCACACCATCCTTAAAACACCCAAAACTAATGATTTTCGCGTGCAGGAAGAACACGGGGGCAAATTAACATTGGTTGAACCGGAAGAAGATCTGCTGGATGAGGCTTCCACTATGCGCGATATGATTCAACCCGAACCGCTCTACACCCGCGCCGATTACGTCCGGACCCCCGACAACACCTTTGCACTGATGGAGCTTGAACTCATCGAGCCTTCACTCTACTTCAATATGGACCCGGAATCCCCCAAGCGATTTGCCAAGGCTTTTGATGAATGGATGCAAAAGAAATCAGTTCATCAGTAAAACAATAAAAAGTATTTAATTAGTGTCTTAGTAGTTTTTCAACTCAATACTCATTACTCACGACTTACTACTCAAAAACACTACGTAAACACATCTTTTATTTTAGAGAAGAATCCTTTGCCGTCATCTTCTTTGTTTGAAGCGTTAAAGTGCTCGTTACCTCTCAACGCTTCCACATGTTCACGCTCTTCATCTGACAGATCTTTGGGCATGTATACATTCACCCGCACAAACTGATCACCGATACCCGAACGGTTTAACCCATGGATACCTTTATCCTTCATCCGCAGTAATCGGCCGGGCTGTGTACCCTCTTCTATCTTAATTTTGGCTTTTCCTTTGAGCGTCGGTACTTCCACCTCGGTACCCAAGATAGCGTCTGGGACACTCAGTACCAGATCATAATAAATATCGTTGCCGTCACGCTCAAAATGCTCGTGCTCTTTCTCCTCGATCAACACAACCAACGATCCCGCTTCACCACCGCGCTTACCGGCATTTCCTTTTCCGCGCAGGGTTATATAATTGCCTTCGGATACGCCTGAGGGAACATTTACTTTGACAGTCTTTTCTCCCCGATAGCGGCCTTCGCCATTACATTTCGAGCATTTATTGCGGATGATACGACCTTCGCCACGGCACTCGGGACAAGGCTGCACATTCACCATTTGGCCGAGCATAGTTTTGCGAACCTGTCGCACTTCCCCTGTACCATTGCAGGTACCGCACATCTCGAAATCTTCTTCCGATTCCGCGCCGGTACCATTACATTCGTCACATTTGATCTGTTTTTTGACCTTCAGCTTTTTCTCAGTACCAAAAGCAATTTCTTCCAGCGAAAGCTCGATACGCAACTTCATATCCGAACCGGGCTGACCCGAAGAACGACGTCCGCGTGATCGACCGCGACCACCTCCTGCAAAATCACCACCAAAAATATCGCTAAAACGACTAAAGATGTCTTCAAAACCGATATCTTCAAATCCGGCACCGCCAC
>CAYRDO010000380.1:0-2086 GCA_964422985.1 uncultured Rhodohalobacter sp.
CTGTTCCTGCGTACCTGATGGCTTACACCTATACCGACTTTTTAGCCTACACGGGCCCCCTTCAAAATATGCTTCGGGATGTAACCGGCTGGGGACTCGGAGACTACTATTTCCCGGATGTTCGCTCTATTGGCGGCGCTATTATCATGATGTCGTTCGTGTTTTTTCCCTATGTATATTTGATTACGAGAGCAGCGTTCATGGAGCAATCGAACTCTCTGCTTGAAGCCAGCCGAAGTTTGGGGGCTACACCTTTTCAGAGCTTTTATAAAATTGCGTTGCCGCTTGCCCGGCCTTCTATTTCGGCCGGAATGGCATTGGCGTTGATGGAAACTTTAAACGATTTCGGAACGGTTGATTATTTCGGGGTCCAGACATTTACAACCGGAATTTACCGAACCTGGTTTGGTTTGGGAGAACGTGCCGCTGCTGCTCAATTAGCCGCGGTTTTGTTGATTTTTATTCTCTTTCTGATTCTTCTTGAGAGACGAAGCAGAAACAAAATGAGTATCAAACAACAAGCCACAGGACGCTATAAACGCCTTTCTGTTTATAGACTAAAAGGATGGAAAGCATGGGGAAGTACTTTGTTTTGCTCTCTCCCGGTATTGATTGGATTTATCTTTCCGACAATGATCCTCACCGATATGATGATCGCCAATTTTGATGCGGCTGTGGATTCACGTTTCCTGGAATTCAGCTTTAATACCATTTTAGTAGCCCTTATCGCGGGACTAGTAGCCCTCGCCGTAGCCCTGATCATGGCCTACGGTGTACGGCTCAACCCAAATCTATTGACTCGTACTGCTACAAGGATCGGTTCGATGGGATATGCTATTCCCGGATCGGTCATCGCCGTGGGGATTCTGATTCCATTTGGCTGGGCTGATAATACCCTGGATAGCTGGATGCGTGATACATTTGGTCTTTCAACGGGACTCTTACTCAGCGGCACTATTTTTGCCCTGATCTTTGCCTATGTGGTTCGATTCCTTGCGGTCGCCTACAATACGGTTGAGGCAAGCCTGGGAAAAATCACCCCAAGTATGGATGAAGCGGCTGAAGGAATGGGATATGGTTTCGGAAAAATCCTTCGAAAAATTCACATGCCAATTATGTCCGGCAGTCTTTTTGCGGCAATCATGTTGGTGATTGTCGATGTAATCAAAGAATTGCCGGCAACCATCATTGTTCGCCCTTTTAACTTTGATACGTTGGCTGTGCAAGTCTATCGATTGGCGTCTGATGAGCGACTTGCAGAATCCTCAGGTGCAGCATTGGCTATTATTTTAGTTGGTTTGGTACCCGTTTTTATTTTGAGCCGTTCGATTGCAAAGACTCGAAAATCAGAAGAGAAGGAATAAAAAAGTAAGATTCTTCGGTCAGCTGTCGAGTGCACCTTCAGCTGCTGACTAACTGTGGGTTAGAAACTCATTCGGCAGGCGAAAAAACCAATTGGCAGCCGAGAGTTGATGTAATGATTCAAAGCGAAGAATCTCTTCAATAGAAAAAGAATAGATAAAAAAAGGCGAGTGAATTTGGAAATGGTTTGTTCCTGATTCACTCACCTGAGAAATGATTTAGATTTTTTGCTTATCTCCACCCAGCTCGATCCATCACCTGAATTGCAATTGGATTATTGCTTCCGTAAACGGCAACATTAATTCCATCTGTGTCAAAATCTCCGAACTGATCCAGTACATCAGGAAGTTCCATTCCATCTAATACCGGGAATTCATTGTTGGCAATGGCGTAATACTCTTGAGCTTCTTCAGTAGCCAGATATTCAATGAATCGAATTGCATTCGCTTCGTTTGGTGAGTTCGCTGCAACACCTGCACCACTGATATTCACGTGTGCGCCACCATGTTCTTCAGGAGGAAAATACATCGCTACTTGCGAGGCAACTTCTTCATCTTCAGGAGCATCGGACTGCATCAACCGGGCCAGGTAGTAGTGGTTGGCTACGGCAACATCACAAAGACCCGCAGCAACAGCACGAATCTGATCGGTATCCCCGCCTTGTGGCGAACGTGCAAAATTCTCAACAAAATTGGTTGCCCACTCTTCCGTGGCTTCTTCACCA
>CAYRDO010000381.1:0-2074 GCA_964422985.1 uncultured Rhodohalobacter sp.
ACGATTCTCCCCGGCTTTAATAGTCTTTTCAATCTGGAGTTGAACTCAAACATGTTATTTGAACCGGTGAGCATGAGCATCTTTATAGGGTTGATGATTTTAACCGCATTGTTTGCCGGGATCTATCCGGCATTTTACCTGACCTCTTTCTCAGCAAAAGAAGTGTTGAAGGGAGATGCCGGAATCAACACAAAAAATTCATTTTCGTGGGGCAGAAGATCGATGGTGGTCTTTCAGTTTTTGATTTGCATCACACTGATGGCTTCATCTCTTGTGATTCTGAAACAGCTTCGATTCATTCAGCAAAAAGATTTAGGATTTGATGAGAGCAATTTGATAGTGATTCCATTGGGAAACGGCGATGAACGGAATGGTTTTGAGCCGCTAAAAGATAAGCTCCTTGCAAATTCAACGATTGAAGGGGTTACATCCGCCGTCAACTACCCGGGGCGTGGGAATATCGAGAATACCCAACATTGGTTGCTAGGTGAAACAAGTGGAGAGTTTGTAGAAATGAGTTTCGTTGGGCCTGATTATGTGGATGTTTTGGGAATGACTATCAAAGAAGGGAGAGATTTTAACGAGAATGATCAGCAATCTGTCATCCTTAATGAAACAGCCGTTCAGAGATTTGGATTGGGAGAAAATCCCATTGGAAAAAGAATTACACGAACCGAACCGGGTACTAATGACAGACCGATGTATGAAGTTGTAGGCGTGATCGAGGATTATAACACTGCATCACTCAGAGAAACTATCGAGCCTTTGGTATTGTACCAGATTGGGTTCAATGTGAATATAATTATTCGGTTTGCTGAGGGACAGACTAAAGCTGCTGTGGGTTTTATCAGGGATGCGTATAAAGAAGTAAATCCGAATTCAACATTCGAATATCGGTTTGTAGATGATTACCTGCTTGATTACTACAGAGCCGATGAAAATTTCCTCAGAATCGTTACCTCTTTCACCTTGTTAGCCGTATTCATTGCGGGAATGGGGCTGCTTGGTTTGGTGGGATATTTCATCCAAAGCAGATCCAAAGAACTGGCTATTCGAAAGGTATTGGGTGCTTCCATATCAAACATTATGGCTCTTCTTTCCAAAGATTTTATACTGTTGGTTGTTTTAGGTTTTGTGATCGCAGTGCCCGTTGCCTGGTATGCCATGAACCAGTGGTTGGCCGATTTTGCATATCGTATAGAAATCGGTGCGAATCTATTTTTGATCGCAGGTGTAGCAGCTATTCTGATTGCATTATTCACCGTAAGCTGGCAGTCGATTAAAGCCGCGACGACGAATCCAGTGGATAGTTTGAGTAGTGAGTGAATTTTGATAGTTGTTAGAGGCCGGATGTTCGTTGTTTATTAACTATTCCAATCAACAACTGACAACAAATCACATCCAACAACTAAATCTACTATATTGGGAAAATTCTAAAAACTGATTCATCAATAGATGAAAAGCTTTACACCCAACTCTCGATATGAATTCTACATTATTTTTTTGATAGTGTTTTGCAGTATTTTTTCCGGCTGCAAAGATAACGGAACGAATACTTCGCCAAATCCGGAGACAGAAGAAGATCCTATCAACCTTGAAAGTAGCCTTCCCCAGCTTTCAATTACCCTGGAGGGGGAAGAGATTGTGGATGAACCGAAAGTTCCTGCTTCATTAAAGGTTTATGACAAAGGTGTTGTAACATTCGACGGACAAATAGGGATTGAATTAAGAGGTTCCACGTCTCGGCTCTTTTTTCCAAAAAAGTCTTACGCTGTTGAAACCTGGGATGGAAATGAAAATGATATGGACGTAGACCTGTTGGGCTTTCCGGAGGAGGAAGACTGGATTTTGTATGGTCCTTATAGCGATAAAACACTCATCAGAAATGTGTTTGTCTATACGCTGGCGAGGAATTTGGGACATTATGCATCCCGAACAAGGTTTGTGGAAGTATATTTAGATGGTACTTATGAGGGAATCTATGTATTCATGGAGCAGATAAAAGATGATGATGTCCGCCTGGATCTCTCCGGTCTTGATCCCGATGAAAACAGTCCTGAAGAAATTACCGGCG
>CAYRDO010000382.1:0-2062 GCA_964422985.1 uncultured Rhodohalobacter sp.
CAGGAAATGCTAGATGAAATGGCTGGATTTTATTCATGATATTTAAATATTCTTGGTTCGAATTCAATGAAAAATAATAGATTGAAATGTATTTAACCACGCATGTATTTTGTTTTTACGCTAGCAAATACACTAAATCTTTTGCCTGAAGAATTTTACAAAAATTCTGCTGTTCGAGTATGTAAAAGATTTTGTATTCTTGGGCAATCCTGCCAAGGGACAAAATATTTAAGTTGGGCTTTGCAAAAGATGACAAATGAGTAAAATTAAGTATGAATGAATCAATAGACGCACTTCAATTGAATCTGGACAGCGGCGGGTTGCATATTATGAACTTGTCTCTGGCTATTATCATGTTTGGGGTGGCCTTGGAACTGACTATTGAGGACTTTAAGAAAGTGGCCAAAAATCCAAAAGGCACGATTGTAGGTTTGTCTTCACAATTTATTCTCCTTCCTGCCCTCACTTTTTTACTGGTATTACTGCTCGAACCTCACCCCAGTTTTGCCTTTGGCATGATGATGGTAGCAGCATGTCCCGGAGGTAATATTTCAAATTTTTTCTCCCTTCTTGCTCGTGGCAATGCAGCTCTTTCGGTAAGCATGACTGCTTTTGCCACCTTGCTTTCCATAGTCATGACCCCTTTTAACTTTGCTTTTTGGGCGAGCCTTTACGGGCCAACCAATGCCATTTTAACTCAAATTCATCTCGATCTTTTTGAAGTATTTCGAATCATTGTGCTCATCCTCGGTATTCCACTGTTATTAGGGATGACACTCCGGCATTTCAAAGACAAACTCTCCCAGATTATTTCCCCGTACATCAAAAACTTTGGCATCATCTTTTTTGCAGGATTTGTCATAGTGGCCTTCGGTATGAATTTTGAGAATTTCATCAGTTATGTGCATTTAGTGGTTGTACTGGTATTCCTTCATAACTCTATTGCCCTTATGTGCGGATATGGAATAGGATACCTCTTCAAGCTCCCAAGAAAAGACCGGAAATCAATTGCTATTGAAACCGGAATCCAAAATTCGGGCTTGGGATTACTGCTTATTTTTAATTTCTTTGACGGCCTCGGAGGCATGGCTTTAGTTGCAGCCTGGTGGGGCATTTGGCACATTGTAGCCGGTCTCAGTATCGGATGGTACTGGTCAATAGGAAAATCAACTTTACAACGCGTCTTTTCTAATGCGTGAAAAAAATTATCTTTGGTATCAATTTTGGCGGCACACTGTAGTAGGAAACGGGTTAAAATTTTTCTACTCAAAGGTTAAAACTTCCGGGAAGGAAAATCTTCCTGAAGATAAGCCGATTCTGTATGTACCTAATCATCAGAATTCCTTTATGGATGCCCTTCATGTAGCTACCACTACAAAGCCTGTTATTTATTTTTTAACACGCGCTCAGGCATTTAAGCCCGATATTATCGGAAAGTTTTTGTGGTCTATCAATATGATGCCCGTATACCGGGTTCGGGATGGATTCAGTTCGATTCAAAAAAACAATGCTATTTTTGAGAAGTGCATTAAATACCTCAAAAATAAAGATACCGTTCTGGTTTTTGCTGAGGCCAATCATAACTTGAAACGGCGAATCCGACCTCTAAGTAAAGGATTTACCAGAATTGCCTTTGGTGCCGAGGAAAAATATAACTGGGAATTAGATTTACAGATTGTACCGGTTGGCGTGAATTACAGTGAACATCAATCCGGAGGGAACACCGTACAGGTTAACTACGGAATGCCTATCCCGGTAAGCAAATATAAAGAGGCGTTTCTTGCCGATGAAAAAGAAGCTGTAGAGGAAATGAAAGAAGAGGTTTCCACAGCAATGAAAAAGCTGGTTTTTCATGTAGCCAATCTGGAGGAATATCCCCTGCAAAAAATTCTTTGGGATGATTTGGAACCTGACGAGTTGAAGATTATAAATCCTGATATAGCCAACAATCGGATTCAAAGAACCGAGCCGCACCTGACGGAGGAGTTAATAAACGAAGCAAGTGAACTCGATAAAATTGCTGATAAAAATAAGGTGAAATTAAAAGAAGTAGCCTATGGAA
>CAYRDO010000383.1:0-2059 GCA_964422985.1 uncultured Rhodohalobacter sp.
GAAGAGACCGCACCGAACTGTGTTTTAAACATCAGGTTGAACTGGCGAACATCGGTCCATTCGAACGCGCCGGATTCGGGTGCCCGAATTTCATTATCGATAATAATTTTATGAAGATCTTCACAAATTCCATCACGGCTTCCGGCGGTATCTAGCTGTTCCTGAAGCTCATCGGCCTCTTCCGCTTTACCTTTGCTCCGCAGTTTGGCAATATGCCCTTCAATCAACATATCGGCCCGGTAGCGCTTGTTGGACTGCTTGTCATCAATCATTGGATCGTTGAATCCGGAGACGTGTCCGCTGGCCTCCCACACTTTGGGATGCATAAAGATAGCTGCGTCTACCCCAACTATATTATCATGTTTCTGGGTCATCTCTTTCCACCAGACATCGCGGATATTCCGTTTCAGTTCCACCCCAAGCGGGCCGTAATCATAGACGGCTCCGAGACCACCGTAAATTTCAGAAGATTGGAAAACTAATCCCCGGGCTTTTGCTAATGAAATAATTTTATCAAGACTATCGAGTTCGGTAACAGGCATTAAGATTGCTACAATTAATTTAAATTCAGATTCAACGAAGCCAAAGATAAAAAAACTACGTTTAATTAATGAATTCTAGTTTTTTAATTCCGATATTCCATGCCTCCTTCGAATTCACCCGGTTTTTGAGCAAAAGCCGGAGCAAGGAGGAATAGAATAATTTTTAAATCAATCAGAAATCTTAAAACAATGCACAGTTTCAACGTAGGAATACTCGGCGCAACCGGCGCTGTAGGACAAAAGTTCATCCGTTTACTTAGGAATCATCCCTGGTTCACCATCAAGGCCCTGGGTGCTTCTAAACGTTCGGCCGGCAAGACCTATAAACAGGCTGCTCACTGGATCGAGGATATTGAACTTCCCGAGGCGATTGCAAAACTAAAGGTTACTACGTGTGAACCTGAGCATTTCAAAAATGTTGACTTTGTCTTTTCCGGACTCGACTCATCCGTGGCAGGTGATATCGAACAAAATTTTGCACAAGCGGGCTTTCCGGTAATCTCAAATGCTAAAAACCACCGTATGTTCGACTCGGTACCCCTGCTTATACCTGAAGTGAATCCTGATCATATCGAGATGGTAAAAAAACAGGATTTCTCTGAAGGTGGCAGTGGCTGGATTGTGACCAACCCGAATTGTGTGTGTATACCACTCTCAATGGCACTGCGTCCGATCTTTGATGCTTTTGGCATAGAGTCGGTTGTCGTAACCTCCATGCAGGCGGTATCCGGTGCAGGCTATCCCGGTGTACCCAGCCTCGATATTCTGGGCAATGCCGTTCCGTTTATAGGGGGCGAAGAGGACAAAATTCATACAGAACCACTTAAATTGCTCGGTGCTCTCAATGATGACGGTACCGTTTCACATGCGGGTTTTGAGGTTCAGTCGACAGCAGTACGAATTCCAACGGTTAACGGGCACCTGCTTTCTGTCGCGGTTAATCTGAAAGAGAAGCCTTCAAATATCTCTGATGTGCAGGATGCTGTTGAGAACTGGAAGAGTCCTATTGCAGATCTGGACCTTCCCTCTGCACCCGAGCAACCAATTAAGTTATACAAGGAAGACCGGTTCCCGCAACCTCGGTTGCACTCCTCCCGGGGCAACGGCATGCAACTGGGTATGGGACGGCTTCGTTCAGGTTCTGTTTTTGATATTTCATTTATCGCCCTGGCGCATAACACCATACGGGGTGCTGCCGGCGGTGCTATATTAAATGCGGAACTGCTTGCTGAGAAAGGCTATTTCAGCTAAAATTAAACGACCTGGAACAAGGGATGTTGATTGGAGAATTGATTCTATATTCATCACCATTCCTTGTTCTTATAATAGATACCAGAGGATTTTATAAAGTCTCCGATAGATTACGACTCATCAAGGTCATTGAGCTTGATTTCGGACATCACAAGTCGAACTTTAGAAATGAGTTTTTCCGCATCTTCCCGCTCTTTTCTCTTTATTTTTAATTCACACTCCCCCTGATCCGCACCGGGAATATCCTCAAACACACGCAGTGACCC
>CAYRDO010000384.1:0-2042 GCA_964422985.1 uncultured Rhodohalobacter sp.
TCTTTCGATGTTTTTTTTTCATCATCTTCAATTTCAGAAACAGATCCACGGATATAATTCGATATCAATCGCTTATGTAACTTCCGGGTTTTTTCAGATGGTTCGAGATCCAGTTCCTCCTCAAATCGTGAAACACAGTTCTGCCAGGTTTTTTGGATATTTGCTCGATCATTATTCAGAGCGTGTAGAGACATCAGGGTCCTGTAGGCCGGTTCCTGAAATGGTTTGATTTGGAGCAATTTCTGAGCATAGGAAATTGCCGAAGGGTAATCCCTTTTTTCCTCCATGAGCTCGACGAGTCTTTCCAGTACACCGATATATTCTGCTTGCAGGCGTTCACGTTCCGGTTCGATCCATTTCCGATAACAATTCTCCAGAAGGGGACCTTTATACAGGGTTTCTGCCTCAATCAACTCTGTTTCATATGCTGTGATACTATCCGATATATGGGCTTCATCAGCAGCCTCCAGATGGTGTTCGAATTCTTCCACATCCAGAATCCAAGGAGCTTCCCGGTTCCATTGCAGGGTTTTGTAATTTGCTTTTATATAACGATCAGCTTTGGGCAATGCCTTCCGCAAATAGTGTAATACTTGGCGGAGGTTGGTAAGCGCTTGCTTATCGGTACTGTCCGGCCAGAACCGGAAGGCGATATACTGGCGCGGCTGGGGAGAGTTTCTGTTCAATAAAAGCCAAGCTAGCAATTCTTGTAACCGTGGCGAATCCAGACCTATTACAGGGGTTCCCTTGTACTTAGCATGGAATGTACCAAACAGATCGATATGAAGACCTTCTTTGATATCCATTCCCCTCCCATAATGCTATTTTTCAAGTACTTAACAGTAATATAAGTCGAACTGATAGAATATCAACATTCCCGGTAATTTTGTTCTTCTTATTTAAAAAAAAATGGAATATGAACCAGACGTATTTTGTATTCTACCGTCGTTTGCTCCTTCCGAGCTATATGCTGATACTACCTGACATGTCTTTCCAGAAAATCTTGTATCTGTAGATATCTTTTGATAACCGGGCTCCCCGCTTTTATGAGTTCCAATCTCGTTAATATATTTCCTCATGGATTCGTCTTCAATTCGAGGAATTCACTATAACTTTTGAATGGAATATCATCCTCATTAGCAACAATAGGATTTCCCATACTCTCTCTTAATTTCTCTTCTACTGATGTAACACTCATTTTATACCACTCAAGCTAGCTTGAAATTTTTAAAAATTTATTGAACGACAGATTTGGTTACTAATTTTTTTGGGTATAACGTTCTGGTGTTTCTGCTGTCGGGCAACTAACTCAAAAGTCCTGCAAAAAACCTTGACCGTTCAGCAGGAAACACATTGTTAGGCCCCTGAAGTTTTATAATTCTATTTGTTCGATTGTTTTTGACGATTCACCATCAAACTCTATTATATCCAGATTTTCAACCATCCCTTTTATTTTAAAATCCTGTGGATTTAATTCATCAACAATTTTCTTGCACGTTTCTGGACTTGGGGCACTAGCTATTCCAATATGCGGAACAAACGGAAGGTCTAATCGCAATTCGGATTCTAAAACACCTCTGTAAAGTGCGTCATGCAATTTAACGATTTCACTAAAGCCTTCATCGGGAATCATAAATACATGTGCATGATTCCAGAAATCCGGATCACCAACAGTTACGCACCGACATATAAACGAAAACGAATCAAATCTCTCCGAGACACTTTTGATGTGATTAGTAAACGAACCAAGATCAATGTTTTCAGTTGGAAAGACCAGAGTAAAATGGGTGTCAACTACATCATAAAAAAGTTTATCATGCTTTTTCCGTATATCCTGTATCCACTGATAATCTGATTCTGATAATGTTGGATAATTAACTACTGCCAATGCCATATCGGAATAGATTACATTTTAAGAGGCCTAACGACCCAGCGCTTAAGCTGCATGCGCCAACGTATTGAAATTGTTTACAAATGAAAGGTTAACTAATAAATAGCAGGCGGGTAAGAACATGCGATGCCTGTCCAATTAATGCGTGGGG
>CAYRDO010000385.1:0-2025 GCA_964422985.1 uncultured Rhodohalobacter sp.
CAAGTCGATAGTACTGCCGTGGGGTGGTGGACTTCATGCCTGGCTGGGACTTGAAGTCGGTATTCGAATTGCCCGGTTTTTAGATGCGGAACTTAAAGTGTTGCGCTTGGTTCGGCCCGGTGTGGACAAAGAGGATGAAAAAGAGGAGATGGAAAAATCTATAAGTGAATTGGCAGCCGGGTTTGATCGTGTGAAGATTGAAATCCGGGAATCTGAAGATGTATCGAGTGGGATTTTAGCCGAGTTGGATGTGCATGATCACGATCTGGTGATTATTGGTGCTTCTCACGAATGGAAGATCCGAAATGTGTTGTTCGGAACCATCCCTGATATTGTTGCCGATCGTGCCCCATGCTCTGTTCTGATGGTACGCCGGTTTGTAACTGAAGACTGGAAAATGAAAGCAACGGAAGGAATCAAACGGATGAAGGAGCAACTCGGTCTGAGTACGTCTGCAGATACAAGCGGAGAAAACTAAAATAAATCCCTGTAAAAGGGTGCTGTTCGATTAGATATTAATTCGTGTATACGAACTCAGTCAGGATCACCCCTGACTACGACAGGTTTATTCCGTAACCGAGGACTTAAGCACCTCGTATCTTATCCCATGGAAAATGTATCGAAAAAGGATGTTGAATGGCTGCTCAACCTTCATCATAAAAAACCGAAGAGATCGAAGCCTAAAAAGTCATTTCCGAATGTAAGGCAGCCGTTTCTCTGGTCTCTCATCATTTTTTTTGGAATTATTGGGTTGATGATTCTTCCGTTCTATGTGTTGGTTCGAACCTCTGTTTATCTGAACCTGGCACATGGATATTCAGGATGGGTTGCGCTGGCGGGAGGCATGTTTGTCTGTATTATTCTGTTGCTGGTGTATATGCTTTTCCTGTTTCAAAAAGTGAAGAATCACAGACAACGATTTAAGTATAGTGTAGGCAGTGCCGGGGTGATGGTCGTGGGATTTTGCCTTTTATCGCTCTTCTATATCTCCAAAGTAAATGCGAAAAGTCCTGAAATAAGAGAGGTCTATCGCTCAATGCACCCAATTTTAAGAGTTGCGGTTTCATCCGTTACCCTTGCCGATGGCGATCTAGTAATTACCGATATTGAACGAATTTCAAGTGATTACTATGAAATGGGACTCCCTGTGAATTCGAATTCACTTCACTATAAACAACATGAAACCGGGTACGTACATGCGGTTGATTTGCGAACGAACGACCGCGGATTGATCCGGAATTATATGCTTCAGTTTTCTCTGGAGGTGATGGGCTTTCAGACTCTCCGGCATGTGGGAACGGCCGATCATCTGCATGTATCATTACCGGTAAAGAATTAATTAAGACTATTTATTTGAAAATAAGGCGTCATCATACACTTTGTGATAATAGGAGAGAATCAAAAGATAGATCCCGTAAATAATCAATCCGCCGGCTGTGATGATCAAAATCCAGAATCCAAATGGTTGATCCCGAAGGGAATGTAACGCCTCGGCAAGGCCCCCGGCTGCTTCAGGATCAAATGTGATGGCCGCGCGATAGAACATGATTGCCACCATACAATACACAATTCCCCATGCACAGAAGCCAATTCGCCCCAGCCATCGCAGCGTCTTTTTTTCTGTTGAAGACATATTTTTGGAATCGAAGCTGTAATCAAAACTGGCGATCCAGGCGGAGTAGAATTGATAAAATCCGGCGACAAAAATAACAATGGCACAAAAAATGACGAGCCATTTACCGTAGGGAAGCTCAAGAATTCTGCCAACCCATATTTCTGTATTATCATCACTGCTTGTGGCATTTAAGCCTCGTAAAATTTGCCAGGCAGCGTAACTCATGGAGAGATAGAGAGCCCCGGTTAAAAAATCGATCACTCGGAAAAACCAGGTCTGAAATCCGTTCCCGCGGTCTTCCGGATCAAAAATTGCTTGAAGTATTCGCCAAGAGGAGTAGGCTAAAAGCCCGATAATAATTCCAATTAGAAGTACCGATCCAAACGGCCTGTAAATAATTTGTTCAAGAG
>CAYRDO010000386.1:0-2023 GCA_964422985.1 uncultured Rhodohalobacter sp.
AAAAATTGCTGATACTGTTCATCATTCATTTCAAAGACCGTTTCAATCATGGGACGAGCAATTAATGGGAATACACAAAGGCCAATAGTGTTGATGATAAATTCGCGGGGATCAATCTTTCGCATGGTGCCCGATTCAATTTCGGCCCGAATTTGTTTCACAAATTGCTCTGGAATTTCAATTCCGGTATTCTTCACAAATTCTTTAAAGCGTTCGGGATGCTGGTTCATCTCGTGAATCACAAATCGCGGTAGGTGTGGATGCTTTTTAAACATTTCGTAGTAGGTTTCTACCAGCTTTTCGATCTTGGGGACAAGCGTCAAATCTGCATTCAACACTTTCAATATTTCCGGGAAAAACTGCTGGATACTATCCTGAAATACCTTCTGAAAAAGTTTGTCCTTACTGCGGAAGTAATAATGCAGCATCGATTTGTTAATACCTGCCTCGTCGGCAATTTCCTGCATTCGTCCCCCTGCAAAACCCCGCTCTTGAAAAACCTGTTTTGCAGCTTCTAATATCTGTTCTTCAGTCTGTAATTCTTCTGACATAATTCATATTTATTTCAAATTCATATACAATCTATAGAATCTAATCAACAGATTCAACTATATGGTTAAACTTATTAGTTGCATTGATTGGTATGGTTCATGCATATTCGCCTATTATGCTGAAAAACATTCAGCATAATAGCACAGAGAGTGATTTAAGGGGGGGTAAATAAAAAACCCTGGCAGCGCTCGGAACACTGTCAGGGTTAGTCGAGTAGTCGTAATATTTTCATTCAACGGGTCGCAGGCTCAGCGATCCGTTGAGTAGGTATTGCTTAACCAATACGATATTTCAATTCTTCGATCTTGCTGAGAATCTCACCTCGATCCATTTCTTGGTATCGCTCCGGCAACAATTCTCTGGAGGTGCATTCAATAACAGCACTTAATGTCTGTAGTTCAATTTCCTCAGGATAGGTAGGGGGAAGAAAATCATTGAGTGCCAAATCCAAAATTTCGGGCGTTACTTTGTCCAAGCCCTGTGCAGCTGCTCGGAATTTTGCCCGAGTAAGAGCGGCTTCCATATCTGCGCCGGAGAAGGTTTTTAATCCTTGTTCAATAACCTGTGGGGTATATTCTTCGGTAAGCTGCAGGCCGGTTTTCTTTTTCATCGCATCAAAAAGCTCCACCCGTTCTTCTTTGGTGTGCGGTGGAAACAATGCCAGGTGCTCTTCGGCTCGCCCCTGACGTTTGAGATCTACCGGCATCAAATCGGGACGCGCAGTCATTAAAAACCAGATAAGTTCCCCACGATTTCGGGTGTCGCTCATAAAAGTAGCAATCTGCGAAAAAACGCGGCTTGAGACGCCACTGTCACCACTGGCATCGCGATCGCCAAGGTAGGCATCGGCCTCATCAATCATCACTGCAACAGGCGCCATCGCTTTGAGTAGCCCGAGAATTTTCTCCAGATTTCCTTCGGTTACACCCTGCCATTGGCTACGGAAGTTTTTGAGTTTTACCATGGGAATTCCCACTTCACTTGCAAAACAGGTCACCAAAAAGGTTTTGCCCGTACCGACAGGTCCGCAAACCAGATACCCCATGGGGAGCACATCCTGCCGACCACTTTTAAGTGCTTGTACCGCGTACCGAAGGTGCTCTTTTACTTTTGAGTGGCCCGCAACATCATCGAGCGTATATTCTGTTTCTACAAATTCCAGCAGTCCGTATGCCTCAGCCTCAATCAGTTCTTTCTTTGCTTCGGATAGCCGATCATGGGTAATCTTCTCTTTGTTCTCCCGGGCATTGGAAAGAATGCTACGAAGATTGATAAAATTGAGTCCGGCTGTTTGTTGAGCTACTACTTTCTCGTTGACCTCAGAAAAAGCCTCAAACTCCTTGTCTGTTGATTCAAAATCAATGAACTGTCGGCGCTGTTGCTCATCAGGAATATTAATTTTTATATCCGTAGTGTAGGGATTTTGTACCAGCGTTTTATTCAGATCCGCCAGATTTTCGGTGAGCAACAC
>CAYRDO010000387.1:0-2014 GCA_964422985.1 uncultured Rhodohalobacter sp.
GCCACTTTTGGAAACTCAGGCAGGGGATCCGATTTCATCCGTGCGGGACTGGGAAAACATTCGCAGAACGGAAATCATCAGCCAGTATGAAGAACTTGTCTATGGCCAGATTCCACAACACTATGACGCGATACGATTTGACGTTGTGAATGAAGATCGAGAGGCGATCAACGGAACGGCCACTTTAAAAGAGGTGGATATTACAGTTGAAAGAAATGGAAACAGCGTGACTGTCAGAATGAACCTGTTTATTCCGAATGAGGTTGACAAACCAGCGCCTGTATTCTTGCTGATCAACCATCGGCCGCCGGAGAATATCGATCCCACTCGTGAAGTTAAAATGGATTTTTGGCCGGTAGAAATGGCAATTCCAAAAGGCTATGCGATGGCTGCATTTCATGTAGGTGATGTGGCCGATGATGATAAGGAAACCTGGCATCATGATATCATTGATAAGCTTTATCCCGAGCAAATCAATCAACCCGATGGAATGAAAGCACTTGGCGCCTGGGGGTGGGGTGCAATGCGCATCGTAGATTATTTTGAACGAGATCCTGAGATTAACGAAGACCAGGTTGCGTTAATTGGCCATTCCAGAGGCGGTAAATCTGCGCTGTGGACTGCAGCTGTGGATGAGCGCTTTGCCATCGTTATTTCCAATGAGTCAGGATGCGGCGGAGCGGCTCTTTATAAACGAGAATTCAGCGAAACCATTAAACTTTTGAATGATGTGCGTCCGCATTGGTTTTGTGATAATCTAGAGCAGTACAATGATCGAGAAGCCGACCTGCCGGTGGATCAGCATATGCTTATTGCATCCATCGCTCCCCGCCCGATGTATGTTGGAAGTGCGGAAGAAGATTTGGGGGCCGATCCCAAAGGAGAGTTTTTGGCGTTAAAACACGGCTCCGAAGTGTATGAAAAGATCTATCATCTGCCTGTGAATGTTCCGGACGAGATACCTCCGGTCAATCAGCCGATTATTGAATCTTATACAGGTTACCATATCCGCAGCGGAGAACACGATTTGGACCTGTATGATTGGAAGCAATATATAAAGTTTGCTGATTATCATTTCGGCAGGAACTGAACAGGAGAAGAAGAGATTTCCGTTGATGATTATTCTGTCAGCTCAACAGGATGTTCATTACCTTTCAGGTATCAAAATCAATTAAATCCGACCATTTCATTTCGCCATGAGAACAAGAATATTTTTCATTTCAATAACAATTGGGCTGATATTTTCTGCCTGTTCTGCGCCACAGGAGGAAACCTCAACTCTTGAAACCTATCCCAATGAACATCTGCTCCTTAACGCTGATGAGCTGGATGAAAAACTGACCGATGAACAACTGTTTTTGATTGACGCCCGTTCGGATTCAACCGGAGAATTTGTCAATGGTGCCGTTCATTTCTCAGCAATAAACGAGCTTGGAGATCCGGAGCATCCGGTCAGCAACTATTTGATTGGTCCTGAAATGTTCCAGGAAAAGATGCGCCAACTGGGGCTCAATAACGATCGTAAGGTTGTCATTATGGATGAGGGAAACAGCCTGGACGCCGCCCGGCTTTTTTATGCACTGGAGTATTATGGATTTACAAATGCGTCTCTGTTAAATGGCGGATTAGCTGGCTGGCAAGAGTCTGGGTACGCTACCACTGATAAACCGGCACCGGCTCCCGGCTCGGGAAATTTTACTGTGGATGTTCAACCCCAGCGTTTTTGCGATTATGAGACTGTTGTTGAAGCATCCTCCGATCCGGGAAAAATTATCCTGGACGTTCGATCGGAAGGCGAGTACAGCGGAGAAATAAAAAGAGCTGAAAAAAGCGGCCATATTCCGAATGCTATTCACCTAGAGTGGAGTGAGGTGCTGGAACCGGAAGGCGCACCCTATTTCTTACCTGCCGGCGAGATTCAGGAGATTTATGCATCGGCAGGATTAACGCCTGATAAGGAGATTATCCCGCACTGCCAGAGTAATGTGCGTGGCTCTCATACCTATTTTACCCT
>CAYRDO010000388.1:0-727 GCA_964422985.1 uncultured Rhodohalobacter sp.
CCGGTCTTTTCGGAATTTCCCAAGCAAAAGCCGCTTCAAACGAAGAAACTTCCAAGCCGATTACGACCATCGCCGATAAAAACCAACAGGGTGATGTTCCTCTGTTCTCAAGTGTAAAAGTTCATGACGGATTGGTCTACGTGGCAGGAAAAGGCGAGCATGGTGATGGAGACATAACCGTTCACACAAATTCCGTTTTAGACCAGATTGAAGAGGCGTTGGAAGGAGCCGGATCATCTATGGAAAAAGTGCTGAAAGTAAATGTATACCTGCATGACATTCGCGATTACGACGGTTTGAATGCTGCATACCGAGGAAGATTTGGCGACAATCCACCGGTTCGAACGACTGTTTCATGCCATGGCGGAATCCCCGGAAATTCTTTGGTTGAAATTGACTGCATCGCCACTCTTTAATCGTAAAAATCAGCAATTATGACTCGTTCTCAAACCAAGGTTCATTTCAAAAGAATAGCCTCTTTTTTCATTGGGCTATTCTTGCTTTTTCCATCACTTCTATTCGCCCAGAATTATGATATTCTGATAAAAGGCGGCCACGTCATCGATCCAAAAAATGAGATTGATGAAGTGATCGACATCGCCATTTCGGGAGATTCCATTGCCCGTATTGCAACAAACATCTCTGAGGAAGATGCCCAACAAGTTGAGGATGCCTCTGGGTTATATAACACGACGGGGATAATCGATATGCACAGCCATAATATTTA
>CAYRDO010000388.1:737-1992 GCA_964422985.1 uncultured Rhodohalobacter sp.
CGGTACCTTATCGCGCTTTGTGTGATGGCTTTATTGCACTTCCTCCGGTTGGATTCTGATTTCGGTCGGGCGTAACCACCGTTGTGGATGTGGGCGGTGCCGGCTGGCGAAATTTTCAGCAGTTTAAAGACCAGGTGATCGACCGATCTCAAACCCGTGTTTTGGCTTTTATCAATATTGCCGCCGATGGGATGAGCGGCGTTGCAGAGCAGAATCTTGCGGATATGGATCCAAGGATGACATCGATTGTTGCCAACCAACATCCTGAAATTGTTGGTGTGAAAATTGCTCATTACAATGGTCGCGATTGGGAGCCATATCACCGAACAGTTGAGGCTGCGGAGAGAGCCAATGTCCCGGTAATGGTTGATTTCGGCGGAGCCATTCCTGCTCTTTCAATTGATAGCTTGTTAAATGATGTACTTCGCCCCGGTGATATTTACACGCATGTGTACGGCGGTGGCGTGGAAGTCCGGCAGGCAGTTATTGATGATGACGGGAATCTTCGCGATGGCATGCTGGAAGCCCAGGAAAACGGACTCATTTTTGATGTGGGTCACGGTGGTGGAAGCTTTTTTTACAGCGTGGCCGTTCCGGCGATTGAGCAGGGTTTGTGGCCGAATACCATCAGCACCGATATTCATATCGGAAGTATGAATGGAGGTATGAAGAATATGGCAAACCTGATGTCGAAATTCATGAACCTCGGAATGTCTCTGCAGGAAGTCATTGAAGCGTCGACTTGGAAACCTGCACAGGTTATTCAGCGAGAAGAGTTGGGGCATTTAAGCGAAGGAGCCGTGGCTGATATCGCCATTTTCAGTCTTCATGAAGGGGATTTCGGATACATAGATTCGCGGGGATTCAGCCTGCCCGGATCTGAAAAACTACAGCCGGAATTGACGATTCGCGCCGGAAATGTAGTTTGGGATTTGAATGGCCTGGCAGCAACCCCTTTTGAGGAGTGATATTCCCCATTCGAAGGGGAAAAGTGAAATGAGCGTCTAGCGAATGAACTCGGGAGATGTTCCGCGACCTTAGTCCAACACAACCTTCTGAGTTTTTCAAAAACCATTGTGGGCTTTATTCGACAAAGGATAGCGCGAGCGTCCCGCTCGTGTTTGCAATTAGGGCACCCCGACGGTTCGGGGCGCCATCGTTAATCAGAATATTTTATTTACATCTATGCTAAAAAACTTATCCCCTCTAATCTTAATTCCACTTTTTATTATGACATGTGCAAAGTCAGACGATC
>CAYRDO010000389.1:0-1985 GCA_964422985.1 uncultured Rhodohalobacter sp.
TCTTCCATCCTCTCTTTGTCAATCCGTTCTTCAAGAAAATAGGTTTTTTGGATTGAGATAACCGCGAGATTGGCCAAAGATTTCAGGAAATTGAAATCAGTTTCGGTAAATGGCACATTATTGGCTCTCTCACCAACTCCAATGACTGCTACTTTTTCATTCTGAATAGATACGCTGATCAATGCAGAGATATCATTGTCGCACACCCAGGGATGACTTTTCGCAAAACTTTCATCAACTCTTACAACATCTTCTTTAATGGTTTTAAACGTGCGTTCAATTCGCGATGGATTAGGTTGTTTTTTGAGCCCGCTTGATGCCAATAGGCTGATTTCGTCTTGGTTTTTATAGATCAGGAAAAACGTTCTTATAAAAAGCTGACCAAGCAGAGCAAATTTAAAAATGCGCGATATCTTATCTCTGTCAACAAGCAGATTGAACTCTTTTGAGAGGTCAAACAGGGTATTTAATTCATGAATTCGTCTGTCCAGATTTCTATAGGTACTTTTCAGCTCTGTGAACAACTGTGAGTTTACAAGTGCAGCCGTAGAAATAATGCAGAGACCTTCAATAAACTCCAGCTCGTGCTCTTCAAAGGAAGCATTATTTGCTTTACCTCCCAAAAAAAGAAGCCCATGATGATTATTATTTGTGCGGAGGGTAAAGAACAGGCTGTTGTCGGTATCGCCTAAAAGCTCTTTTATAGAAGGATGTGCTTTATTTGCTTTAAAGTACGCAACCTCTTTGCATTCATCTTTTTTTATAACCTGATACTTTTTTTCCTCTTTAAGATTCGATAATCCCTTTGCTTTTTTCAGGATGTAGGATTTGCTTTGAGAATCGTAAATAAAAATAGCAGCTCGCGAGACAAGCAACCGCCCCATGAGAATAAGTAGAAGGTTATTGATGATAAATTCGCTGTTGCGCGATTCAACCAGTATTCGGCTGGTTTCAAGAACTGTTTTTAGTTCAAACTTAGACTGAAGCCCACTGTTTTTACTAATTTGATCCACTCTGTTCTGTCAATTTCTGTTTTTGCACATTCGCAATACATTTTTCTGATTCTTTGCGTGGTAGGAAACTTCATCCATCAATTTGCGGATTAGATAAACTCCCATACCGCCTCTCTTTTTCTTCTCGATCTGTCGTTTCAGATTGGGTTTCTTGTATTTCTCAGCATCAAAACCAATACCATGATCGGTAAGGGTTACTACCATTTTCTCATCATCAAATTCAAGATTAATGATTACTTGTTGATTTGAATCGTTCTTGTAGGCGTGTTTTATAATATTTGTATACGCCTCATCCACGGCCAACTGAATGTCTGCAACTTTTTCCGTAGAAAAGCCCTGTTCTTCTGCATGCCTTGAAACAAAATTCCTGATCGCAGAGAGGTTCTGCGTAGAGGCATTAACCTTTTTCTGATATGTGGTTGCCTTATTCAATGGAACTTCTACTTTTCATTTAAAAATTTTTCGACGGCCTCGTTTTCATTTTCAAGGATATCGTAGAGAGTTGGAAAGCCGAGAAGATCGAACACGTTATATACCTTGTCGTTCATGTTGGTAAGTTTAATATCCCCGCCAATGCCGCGTACATCTTCAATATATGCCATAAAAACGCCAAGCCCGGCGCTGGCTATATAATCCAGTTCACTGAAGTTTACGATGATATTGCATTTTTGGTTATTAATAAGACGTTTTAAGGAATCTTCGAGCTGGGAAGCCGTATGAGCGTCTAACTCTCCATAGAGGTCTAGTACCTCGAGACCGCTGTTTGTGCGGTGGTCAATTTTAAAATTTTTCATTTATTCAATGGGCTTAAATTGAAATGACACAATAATATCAAAGATAGAATTTAAGAGGAATAGACCGAAAATAAGAATACGGAAGGAAGAAAGGGAGGTTTCATCAAAAAAATAGGGTATCGTACGTATCCGGTACGATACCCTGACTATTCATCAAGAGAGACGCTACTTGAGCGCA
>CAYRDO010000390.1:0-1985 GCA_964422985.1 uncultured Rhodohalobacter sp.
TTATCAGCTCGTTGACCAACTGCTTGTACCGTATTAATAACCGTACTATTCTGTGGATAATTTTGCAGGGCCATTAATCCCGCCTCACGAATAACTTCATGGTCACTCTTCAGGGCATCTAAAAATACCTGTTCAGTACCCGATGCACCATCCGTGATATCCGCCATGGAAAGCAGCAGTCCCGCCTCTACCTCGGGTTCCAGATCCCGTTTCATAAAGTCCTGAATAGCCAATTGCAGATCGGGATTATCACTGTGATATCCCAGCTTACGTGCCGCTTCCGCACGTTCCTCGACCGTTTCTCCGTTGCGAAGCTCATTAATCAAAAATGAGGACGGCTTAAACTCGTCGAGTGTCAGTGTCGGATAATCTTCATAGGACAATTGCAGGGTATTAATCGTCGGCTGTACCTGCAGCACAATGGAATCCTCCTTACCGGTAAATGTCACTTCCGAAGCATCCACTTTCCCCGGATATACCTCACGCGCTTCTATCGTCGTAAGTTCTCCGAAATAACCCTTTGTGGCCTCAAATCGCAGTTTAAGCTCTCCCTCCGCCTCATTGAAATCATAATAAACTTCATAAGCTACAGAATCGGTTTGGGATGAAGATTCCGCGGTATCAAAAGAAAATTGAGGTCGTTCAAATAACGGTTGACCAATATGGTCGTACCAAAAATCCGCATACTCATCCCAGCTGATCACCCCTCCAAGATCCAACATTTTACTTATTGAATCCCGCATAAATGCTTTTACGGATTCATTTTGCCATTCTTCAATGCCTTTTTGCCACCTATTCCAACGCTCCGGTCCAAACTGTGAATACAACGAATGGCCAAACCCTCGCGGCTGATCTTTACCACCCAATTTGCTGCTATCTGGCATCAATTCCTGTAACAATAACGTTTGACTCAACGTAATGGCATCGCCCTGACTCCACTCTCGCTCGCGCTGCTGCACTCCAAACCACTGTCCGATTATGCCGCGCATCAATTGAGTACCTAAATTTCCACGATTCTTATACAAAAATATGGTCGATGCGCCCCACGATTTTGTCTCTCCATTGTGATCTTCCAGCACCACAACATGCAACTGTTCAAAAGGATATTGGCGCTGCAACTTTTCCTCTACCGACCCCAGATAATCTTGTGCATCCTGTAATACTGTTTGTGAATCGATTTTACGGCCAAGTGTCTTCTCAACTGCCAGATTGATTTTCTTTTCACCGTAACTGGTGGATTGGTTCTCAAAGCCTCCGATTGCAAAAGCTAAACTTGAGGCCGGCACCTCTTTTTGTGACGCAAACTCATAACGCATGGCATCCACTGAAAGCACCTCTTCTTCTACTTTTTCTCCCGTCGCCCAAACCTGTACACCTGATGGAACAGAGATATTCAATGTCGTTTTCAACGTCACCTGCGGTTGATCCACAATCGGAACCCAGTGGCGGTGTCCCCGTGGAAGCAGAGAGGTCCACATCGTTTCATTGTGATTTTGTAATACGCCAAACTGCGGACGACCGGAATACCGGATATTGACATCATACTGCGATCCCGCTTCTGTAGAATCATCTACGGGAATAAACAGAGAATCATTTTGGAGCGAAAAGTCCGCTGCTTCCCCATTCACCGAAACGTTACTGATATCCAGATGAGAAGCATAAAGTGTGAGCGTATCGGCTCCACTTATATTCGCCTCAACCTGATATTTCGCCTCTCCATCAATACGCAAGTTTTGTGGCTGGACTCCCAAACTGAGTTCTAAGCTGACAAAGTTGAAATCCAATTTTGGATAAGGTTCATGATCAAATGTCTGTGCCTTCAAATCAGCAGACACGAGGATCATCAAAATCATAAAACCAGCTAAAAAGAGAACACGAGGAAAGGAATCAATACGATTTCTACGCATGAGCAATATCACATTAAATATTTAAAATTCACTTCTAATTTTTGGTCACACAATATTATAACGCAGGAATATAAGGAG
>CAYRDO010000391.1:0-1975 GCA_964422985.1 uncultured Rhodohalobacter sp.
TTCAAAGGGGGATATTTAAGAAGCATCGTCGTATTTATATCTATTCTGACTCCATTCGCAATGACCTCGAATTTCTTTTTGAGGGTTTTGATGAAACAACAATATATTTCATCTCAGTTTTCATCCATCAACAAAAAGAAAAAATGAATTCAGATTTACAGATAGCAAAAAAGGCAGCAAGAGAGGGTGTGCGTATAATCAAATCCTTTAAGAAAAAGGGGATTAATGTAGAGCAAAAAGGTTTTCACGATCTGATTACGGATGCCGATATTGCTACCGAGAAAGCGGTTATTGAGGTAATTAAAAAACACTTTCCGGATGATGAAATTCTGGCTGAAGAATCCGCTGCTGAAGATCATCTGACCGAATCCCGAACATGGATTATCGACCCGATTGACGGTACCACCAACTTCGCCCACGGTTTTCCAATCTATTGTGTATCCGTTGCTCTTTGGGAGAAGAAAGCGCCAAAAGTTGGGGTAGTGATAGAGGTCACCCGCGATGAAGAGTTTTCGGCAATCGCCGGAGAGGGAGCGTGGTTAAATGGGGAGAAGATTCACGTGTCATCCAAGACCGACCACAAAAAAGCGTTTGTTGGAACCGGATTTCCTTACAATGATCTCTCGTTGATTGATCCCTATCTCAGTCTGTTTCGAAAACTAATGACCGAACTCCAGGGAATACGCCGACCAGGCTCAGCCGCTTTTGACTTGTGTTGTGTAGCCAGCGGTCGGTTTGATGGGTTTTACGAATATTCACTTCATATCTGGGATCTGGCAGCTGCGGCGTTGATCATCAAAGAAGCCGGTGGCGTAATTTCCGATTGGGATGGGGGAGACCAATGGGCATTTGGCCAACGAATAGTTGCCGGAAATCGAGACGTACATTCCTATCTTTTAGAGCAGATCAAAACCTATATTCCGGAGGAGCAGCGCCGAGTTGTAAACGATAATAAATGATTCATCACCGATGAATATCAATCGATACTTGACGCTATCATATTTACACAAACTTCTGACAAGTAATGGGATCTCTGTGGGGCTTGTAGCAATCAGCTTGGTGTTCATCATGAACATGAATTTAGTCGGATTGATGCTCATCTTGATTACCGCACTCGCGATCCCTTTCTCCATATACATGCTCTACATTCTATATCTGTATGATAAAAAAAGCTGGATTTACGGATTCTTGATTGGTCTATCGATCTCTTTTTTACCCATTGTCACCCTTTCAAATGAGAATGTACTGCTGATAGCTACTAAATTTGCTCCACTTCTTTTCTTTGTTTTATACAATATGTCACTCAAAATGAAGGTCGGTGAATGGCTGATTGAAGAAGAGTTCTACGATGAAACGTTGAGTGGATGATCAGAGTTAATTGTGGTAAATTATTGCGTAGAATTGATCTAAATTAAAATGAACAGATAACAGACACTATGCTAAAAAGAACTATTTTTTTGATTGGCTTTGGACTTCTCTTTTTATTCTCATGCTCGGAAAGTGAAGTCGTAAATATTTATTCGGCACGACATTATGATACCGACCAGCAACTTTATGATAACTTCACCGAACAGACCGGAATTGAAGTAAACTTAATTGAGGGTTCAAGTGATGAGCTTATCGAACGAATAAACAATGAGGGGGTAAATAGTCCTGCTGACGTTGTAATTACAGTGGATGCCGGCCGATTGTGGCGAGCGAAAGATGCAGGGGTGCTTCAGTCGTTTGAATCAGACTATTTGAGTGAAAACATCGACCCGGAAATGCGAGACCCCGAAGGATATTGGGTTGGCCTTTCGAATCGTGTAAGAGGTATCGTTTACAACACAGAAGCTGTTGATACTACTGACCTTGAAGGATATTGGGAACTGGCAGATGATCAATGGGAAGGACGTATTTGCATTCGATCATCTAATAATATTTACAATCAATCTCTGGTGGCTTCCCTGATTGAACGACATGGTGAAGAAGCCAC
>CAYRDO010000392.1:0-1966 GCA_964422985.1 uncultured Rhodohalobacter sp.
CTATCGAATATTTCTTTCGTACTTTTAGGGCCAACCAACATCATCATTTAACTTTTCTTAAGAACTCTCTGTAGATAAAATCTGTAGATAAATATTACTTTCCTTATAAAATAATAAACAATGAAGAATTCTTTATTCCAATTTTGCTCTTTTGATTGTACCTTTTCAAAAAAATATTGCTACTCGGATACTTGTGATTTCATCTGCTCAGAATACTAAATATGTTTCTATCGTCCTTCTGATGGCTGCTCTGTTCATCTCTTCGTGCGGTACTCTTTCCAGTACACAGAAGCCCGGTCCCAAGGAACCACCAAACATCGACTTTCCTGAGGCTGGCAAACCGGGCACGAAAATTGAGGAGGGGATTGCCAGTTGGTACGGCCCCAAATTCCATGGGAAACTGACCGCTAACGGTGAAGAGTACGATATGCATCAACTGACGGCGGCTCACCGGACCCTGCCCTTCAATAGCATTATCAAAGTCAAAAACCTGGATAACGGTAAGTCCGTTTTAGTTCGCATAAATGACCGCGGGCCCTTCGCCAAAAACAGGATAATCGACCTATCCAAAAAAGCCGCGCAAGAAATTAGTATGATCGGGAATGGAACAGCTCCTGTAGCACTTATGATCATGGGGGACAACCTGCACAATTCACGTACTGATAATCTGAAAGTACCTACCTATACTGTGCAGCTTGGTTCTTTCCGGGACCAAGCCAAGGCTTTTGAACACTCTCGTAAAGTACAGGGAGCACGGGTCGAAACCATCACTCAATCGGACGAAAAATTGTATCGTGTTTATTACGGGACATTTGTGAATAAGGATAAAGCTCGCCTAAAAGAAAAGGAACTAAGTCGAAGGGGCTTTAATGGTTATGTTAAACAGATTCAGAATTAATTGCCCCCTCAAGGGAATGGATGACCCTCTGTTTTTGGTTTAAGAAACGATTCAAAAGACTTTTTCCGATGTATTAATTAAATGTATGAAGAAAAAAATAATCGTTATTGGCAGCGGCTTCGGGGGACTTGCCTCAGCTTCACGTCTTCTTGCTGCTGGGCATGAGGTCGAACTTTTTGAGAAAAGGGATAAACCCGGTGGTCGTGCCTACGTCTATGAGAGCGATGGCTTTACCTTTGATGGGGGGCCGACAGTAATAACCGCTCCCTTTCTATTTGATGAAATTTTTGAACAAGCCGGGAAGCGGAGGAGCGACTATGTGGAGTTTGTGCCCTGTGATCCATTTTACCGTATCTTTAATGCTGAAGGAGAAAAGTTTGACTATAATGGTGATCACGAGTTTTTGCTCAGTGAAATTGAACGTTGGAATCCCGGTGACAAACAAGGCTACACCGAGTTCCTGTCCACGACAAAAGCCATTTTCAATAAAGGCTTTGTGGAGTTAGCCGACCAGCCTTTCCACAATCTCTGGGATATGGTCAAAATTATTCCAGATCTCATTCGATTACAATCTCACAAAACCGTTTTCCAGTATGTCTCAAAATTCATTGATAACGATTTCCTTCGACGGGTCTTCTCCTTTCATCCTCTTTTGGTCGGCGGCAACCCCTTCGATACCACCTCCATCTATGCGATGATTCACTACCTGGAGCGGGAATGGGGAGTTCATTATGCCATGGGGGGAACCGGTGCTATCGTACACGCCCTGGTTCAGCTTATCGAAGAGCAGGGCGGCCAGATTCATCTCAATGCAGAAGTAGATGAGATCACTATTCAAAATGGCAAAGCCACCGGAATTCGCCTTAAAGATGGTACAGAACACCGGGCTGACCAGGTAGTCAGCAATGCGGATGTTGCCTTCACGTATCGGAATATGATTCCCAGTACTGAACGCAGTACCTATACGGATCGTAAAATTGAGCGTATGAAGTACAGCATGTCGCTTTTTGTGATCTACTTTGGCACAAAGTAACGTTACCTGGATTCAAAACTGGAACACCATAATAT
>CAYRDO010000393.1:0-1966 GCA_964422985.1 uncultured Rhodohalobacter sp.
ACCTCTCCGCATAAAAATGTATGGGATGGATATTTATCTAACCAGGAAGGCCGCTTCCGGATTAAATTTTCAACAAATCCTTCCGAAACGGCACTCTTTGTTGATTCGGACAGGCCTCCTAAAAAGGCTAATACAACCCGGTTTTTTGAACCTCTATCAGGCAAACCGGTTCGCGATGTTTCCATGGCCGACCATGACCGCTTCATCACCTTTTTCTTTGATGACGATTTCTGTTTAATGTTCCAAATTTTTGGGAATACTCCGAATATATTTCTGTTAAAAAATGATGAAATAATTGAGTCCTTTAAATCACCGGATGAATTTGAAGGACAGCCTCCCCCTGAGCCCAGAAAAGCCTCTGTATCAAAAAAACCGGCATCCGATGATTCAGTAAAAAGAGTGATTACCAAACTCGATCCAAAGTTTCCGCGGCACTTGATTCCATTAATTATTGACGAGTTTGAACTTGAAGGGAAAAGTGTAGACGAAATCAGAAGAGTTGTAGAAAAATTGATCGAAGCCATGTTAAACAAACCTGAATTCAGAGTTTTACAAAATGGAAATCTCTGTCTGATTCCTGAAACATTACTTCCATATGAAAACCGTAAAATTTTTGATAATGTGAATGATGCGATCCGTTTTGCATATTATAAAACATCGCATGAACGGCGTTTGGAAAATCAGCTTCAATCCGTTCAACCTAAAATTGAGAAGATCATCATCAAGTATGAATCTACCATCAAACAGCTAAGGAAAGCTGACAAAGGCCTGAAACGTGCTGAAAAATATGAGAAGTACGGACATATTCTGATGGCGCATGCCCATGAAAAAAATGAATTTACTGATTCGGTTACATTTCCCGATCTTTACAACCCGGATCAAGAAGTTGAGATACCCGTAAAACCTGAGCTTTCACTCGCAGAAAATGCGCAATACTATTATGAAAAATCGACAAAGTCGAAACGAAGTGTACAAGAATCGAAGCGAAGGCTGGGAGAAGTCAAACAAAAATTGGAAACGTTGAAAAAGTTACAATCATCTCTTGAGGAGGTTGACAAACTGTACGAATTTCAGGATTGGTATAAAGAACACGAACAGGAACTGTTTGATGCGGGGGTTCTGAAGGCTGAAGCTGCGAAGAAATCTCCACCCTACCGTGTTTTAGAAATTGATGGATACGAAGTTTGGGTGGGCAAAAACGCCAAAAGTAATGACCAGCTGACAACCGATGCCCATAAAGAAGATATTTGGATGCATGCCCGGGGTGTTAGTGGGTCTCACCTGGTGATTCGAATGGATAATCATAAAGAGATGCCGCCAAAAGAAACACTGTTAAAAGCAGCATCTGTGGCAGCCTGGAACTCAAAAGCAAGAGGTTCAGGACTGGCACCGGTGATCATCACAAAGCGGAAATATGTCGTGAAATCAAAAGGAGCTCCGACCGGAGCCGTACGGGTGAACCGGGAAGAAGTTGAAATGGTAAAACCGCAAAAAATGCCCTCATGAATAGAAAAATAATCTCTCATCCCGTTTTTTTGAGTGGAATGATGGGGTCCGGAAAGTCAACGATCGGTAAAGAACTTGCCGAAGAGCTTGGTGTGCCGTTCACCGACCTGGATCGATTGATTGAAGAAAGTGAAGGAATGACGATCCCTGAAATTTTTGCTCAAAAGAATGAAGAGGGATTTCGGGAAATCGAAAAAAAACAGATTCTTAACATTGCCAGTTCTGCAAAGGGGGTTGTTGCACTGGGCGGCGGATCACTCCAGAATCAACTGATTGTGGATCATCTGAAATTATATGGGTGGCTTGTGTTTATTGAAGCTTCGCAAGTTGAGATTTTGAACCGGCTGCAGGTTTCATCCGGCAGACCGATGCTTGTAAGTTAGTTAGAACTTTCCAAGCTAATATCCTCTTTATTTGTTTTAAGATTGTAAATAAACAGATCGTTATAACGTTCTCCGTA
>CAYRDO010000394.1:0-1942 GCA_964422985.1 uncultured Rhodohalobacter sp.
CTTTAGTGTGATCTCTTTGGGTATATTTAATTTTCCAATAGGGTAGCGAAGCGATTCGAGTTCAAGTGACATTATTATATTTATAAATATTTGGTTGAACTTGAATGTAGATAAACGCATTTAAAAAATCCTCATTCACTCCGTTTGAACGCACAATTAAATCATCTGGTTGCAACACTACAATCTCATTTATCTGAATGAACTGAAAAGATTGGTCGGAAAATCTTCTAATGAAAATCACCCAATACCTAACACTAGCTTCAGAAGTTCATCCCTCAGCATTGGCAACGATTGATATAAAAAGTAACCGGAGCCAAACATGGAGTGAATTGGAAGATAGAGTGGCCAGGCTTGCCGGATCGTTTCAATCAGCAGGTTTAAACAGGAATGATCGCGTCGCGATTTTAGCCCGAAACAGTGATGTTCACCTGGAGTATTATTTTGCAACCATTTGGGCCGGCGGAATTTTTGTTCCTATCAATTATCGCTTGAAGCCCCGGGAAATGGGTCCTGTGCTGAAGAATTGCGGCGCGGAAATATTAATTATTGATGATTATTCGTATTCAAAGTTAGGTGAAATTTTGGAAAACTCACCTGTTATCAAAACCATCATTTATACCGGCCGAAATGATGCACCCGAGAAGCTGATCGACCACGAATCGTTTTTAAATTCCGGCGAACCGGTTCCTGATGCAGATCGATTCGGAGAGGATGTGGCAATGATCATCTACACAGGCGGGACGACAGGTCAACCGAAAGGAGTAATGCTTACCCATAACAACGTCATCAGCAATTCACAGTCTGCCCTGAAGATCCTGAATGATGATAAACCGTGGGTGTACATGCATTCTGCACCGATGTATCATATCGCTGATTGCCAGTGGAATGCAGGCGTTACAATGACTGGAGGAACCCATGTTTTTCTTGAAAAATTTGAACCCGAAAAAGTACTGAAAACAATTGATCGTTATAAAGTCACACATACCGCCTTGGTCCCAACGATGATAAAAATTTTGTGTGATGTGTCCGATATCAATTCGTACGATTTATCAAGCCTTCGAAAAATCAATTTTGGTGGCTCCCCGATCTCTTCTGAGCTTATCAAAAAAGCTCGAGATTCTTTTCCCACTTGTGAGTTCATCCAGGGATATGGATTGACAGAAACCTCGCCGAACATCTCTATGTTGCCGGACCGGTGCAACACCCTAGAGAACCCAAAAATTGAATCAGCGGGGCGTCCGGTTCCCGGAATGAGTGTAAAAATTGTTGACAAAAATGGTAATGAAGTTCCGCGCGGAAAAATCGGAGAGATCATTACTAAAGGACCACATGTGATGGCGGGCTATTGGAATCAACCGAAAGAAACAGAAAGGGCGATTCGAAACGGCTGGTTTCATACCGGAGATCTTGGGTATGTAGATCAGAATGGATTCATATTTATTGTGGACCGGTTAAAAGATATGATTATAACAGGTGGTGAGAATGTCTATTCAACGGAGGTGGAAACAGTCTTCGAAAAAATGGACGGGGTGGATTCCTGCGCCGTCATCGGAATTCCGGATAAGAAATGGGGTGAAGCTGTTCATGCGATTGTTGTTCCAAAAAAGAATGCAGAACTATCCGAAGAGAATGTAAGATCCCATTGCCGAAAATATTTAGCTGATTATAAATGTCCCAAAAGTGTTGAAATTCGATGGGAGCCATTACCGGTGAGCGGACCCGGTAAGGTTTTAAAACGTGAACTAAGAAAATCTTTTTGGCCGGATGGTAAGCGGCAGGTGAATTGAACTTAGATTCGATTCAAAAATTTGTATGGAGTATCCCACTTTGAAAGGGGCAATGGGGGATGACCAGTGATAATCCTTATTCAAGCATGGAATGGTAAAGAGTCAGAATCGTCTGGCCATCCCCCTAAAATCAACGTTGTTGATTCTCTCCCCCT
>CAYRDO010000395.1:0-1924 GCA_964422985.1 uncultured Rhodohalobacter sp.
GATCTCCCAGATGAAGAACCTGATGATGCGTTCCGCCGGCTTTCAGCCAGCCATCATTACATTCGCGAAGACCGCTTGCCGGTTTGAAATGGAAATACGGCATCTCAATTGTGGGGTATTCTTCCGTATCGAGGATTTCCCCATACGAAACCACTAACCGGAATTGCTCGCCTACAAGATGCACCAGTGAAACCATTGTTGCCGGACCCGGTTCTGCCATAAAAACAGTAGTTGGCGGATTGTCCAGGTCACCGATTCCAAGAACCCGATTGGCTAGCCGAACCGGTTTGTCTTTTCGGGCGATTCGCCAGTTTCCCTCACCCATGTGACTCATCAACATGGATTTTCGCTTGAAATCCATCGCGTACATTTCGGTGAAGTGAGCGTTGTCTTCCAAAACATGACCCGCAGCCACCATGCTTGCCGTATTGGTATCGCCCTCGGCGGCGTATCCGTATCCATCGGCCATCAGGTTGGAGGCTGCCAGCATATTAATCTGCTCAAACCGTCCGTCGCCTTTAAAGGTGTCAAAATGGGCAGAAAAGCCCTGGTAATTATACTTTTCCAAAAACTTTCTGAAACCGAGATACATCCGGACAGCATACCGCAGGTTCTTCTCAGGCATATCCTCATCCACATCAAACCGGTTTCGTTCTATGATGACTCGCTCGTCAATTTCTTCCTCACTCACAGATTCCATCAACCGGTAAATTTCACCCATGTATTCACGATTTACTTCCGGGCCGATGATTCGGGTGAAAGCCGCTTCATCCGAAAGAGTGTCTCCCATTCCGTGCATTTTGCCGATTGCTGCAATTCTCATTCGCTTCATTGCTGCTGCAGTCTGCGCAGCTTTTGCCCAATCAGCCACATATTCCTTGAACTCATCACTTTTCCAGTCGGCGGAGATCACTTCGAAATTTTCTCCGTGAGTTCGGATGATTGCATTCGCCATGTCCTGCGCGCCATGAATTCCCTGGTTGTAAGTAAGATCGGCCATATCCCATTCGGTTGTTACTTCCGGTTCCGGCTGAATATTGGCCAAAAGAATCGGGAGGTTATTTTTTTGAAGTGCACGAACGGTGCGCATGGCCGGGCCATAGGTCAGCATCATGATCATTACACCGTCCAGTCCTATATGGTTGAAATCCCCAAGGATCTCTTCAATGTCGTCCCGGTTTCGGGCGGCTTTCGGAAAATCCCAATCGGCCACTTCGGATAACTGTTCACAAACATTTCGGGCATATTCTTCCTGCCGCTCGGTGATTCCCGGCAGTGATTTATCATACAGCTCCTGCATGATGCCCAGCACTCCAATTTTTGGTTTGGTTTTTTGGATCGTTGTCATAATTGAGTTGTTCTTATAAAAAATTCATAATTATTCCTGGCCGTAGTAGGCATCATCGCCATGCTTTCGGTCATAATGTTTTTTGATGAGCGAATTCTTCATCCGGGATGCATTCGGATCAATCTGTAAACTGAGATATGCCATCTTAGCCACTTGCTCTAAAACTGCACTGTTGTAAACGGCTTTTTCGGCTGATTTTCCCCAGGTAAACGGTGCATGATTTCCAACTAAAACAATCTCCACTTCTTTGTATGATAGATTTCGTTCTTCAAACAGGTTTAAAATCTGCAAGCCGGTTTGGTGTTCATAATCTCCTTCGATCATCTCATCGGCCATTGGCGGAGCACAGGGAATGTCCACAGTTAAATGATCGGCATGTGTTGTTCCAAGAATGGGAATGTCTTTAAGTGATTGAGCCCAGGCGGTTGCGTAGGTGGAATGCGTATGAGCAACTCCGCCAATTTCCGGCCAGTGTTTATAGAGAACGGCGTGGGTTTTGGTGTCGGATGAGGGACGCAGATCGCCTTCTACTACATTGGCATCAAAATCCACTACCACCATCTTTTCGGGTGTTAA
>CAYRDO010000396.1:0-1919 GCA_964422985.1 uncultured Rhodohalobacter sp.
ATCATCTTCCTCGAAAAAGGGAAGATCCGGATCGTAGCCGGGAACTGCCGCCGGAGCCGCCGCAAGATTCCACCGGGTTGCATTCAGCAAACTGATCTTGATATTTGCTCCTTCAAAATCATCAATAAAAGCCAAGCCGTTCTCTTCATCCTCAAAAAGAAGATCATTACGGATAGCCTGGCTGACAGCTCTTGTTTCCGCAACACCGGGCCTGAGCTGGGCGAACTCACCGCTGAAAGTGAACTCCGACGGTTCTCTTGTTTGAAGAATCGGGAGGTTATCCAAAAACCGGGTTACGAAAGGAGTATCGAACTGAGCATTTGCATCAAAACCGATAACAGCATTATTGATGGGTTCATCTCCCAGTCTGATTTTATCATCCAGGGGGCGCTCGCTAAATCTAAAATAGGTACCGCCTAATGTGATATTATTGGTAAAGTCGTACTCGGCCCGTAACCCTGTAAAGGTTTTTTGTTCGATGGAAGTTAACGACTGGTTCTCATACTCAATGCGAATATCCTGGCCGGGAGCCGTGTATCGATCGTTCAATATTGTGATACTTCCAAAAGAATAGTCAACCTGATAATCTACATTTTCCTGCAGCTCCGTACCGTTTGCATATACCCTGACGGATCCTTCTACCAGGGCTATTCCAAGGTTAAAATTCTCCTGCACTCCTCCCCTTGATGTTCCGCGAAATTGATAGAAACTATTTTTAGAACTTTGAGCCGCATTTCGCTGGCGCTCTGTATAAAGTTCGTCATAAGACAACCGGTCAACATCTTCTTCTGAAGCCGGCGAATCCTCCAGCACTTCTGCAATCCGATCCCCAAAAGGTTCCAGGTATGGAAAAATGATTAACCCGTTTTGGGGATCGAGGGTACCGGTGCCCAAATCAATCTGGTTATCCGGATCAAGAGCGCCCTGTGAATCTACGCGATCCAATCCAAGATCCTGCAGAAGAGTGGGGCTGCGGCCCGGCAACCGGTTTGCAGCAATATTGTCTTCTGTATATAAAAGTTCCAATTCGAGGGATTCTCTCGTAATATTGCTTACTCCCAGCGAATAGATATTTCTCATCGTCAGCGGAAATAAGACATTATCAGTAGAAACATTCTTCGGTCGGAGCATTTTTAAAAAGATCCGATCACCTCCCCCGTCGTTGATCTCACCAACCTCCACAATCTCGTTATTTGGGCCGCGGTAGTTGTAAGCAACGGCCAATACCTCCCTTGAGCCAAGAGCCCGCTGTAGCGAAATATACCCTGTAATTTTATTGATGGTATAATCGATTCCCTCTTCCAGAAGGGTGAAATAGCCCTCTTCAAAGTTTCGTGAGTCATCAATTCCAAGATCAAACGCAGAAATCCCGGTTTGTGGATCCCTGTACTGATCCAGCAACTCATCCGAAAAAGGGTCCTGCCTGTTATCCGGCGGACCAAATGAATCCTCAGAAAACCTGTTCACACCCATATCAGCAAGGGCCACAGCAAGTTTTGAACCCTCTTCCGTTTGAATATTCTCGCGCAAAATCCAAACCTCCACATTTGCAATTTGAAGTGTTTGCGAGAGCTGCTGAGGATTCGCCATACTGGTCTCAAATTGCTGTCGGGTATAGAAGTCCATGAAGAAATGACGGTCATCACTGTATTCTGCCGGACGTATCTCGATAGTTCTTTCCTGAGATCCACCACTGATCGTCTCCACGTTACTTTCTCCATCCTGCTGAGAAACGACAGAAGTGAGCCGGAGCGAGCCCAGCTCAGCCACAGATTTTATCCCAAAAAGTGCCCCGCTGCCCCGAATAAGTGAATTACCTGTTGTCAGGGATACGTTTCCCATCTCAATGCTTTTGATGATCTCATCCTCATACCCTTCATAAACAATGTTCAGTGTATTTTGATAATCGAGGGTCCGCT
>CAYRDO010000397.1:0-1913 GCA_964422985.1 uncultured Rhodohalobacter sp.
CCCAACATCGCTCCCCGGCCGCGTAATTCTTCAATTCCATCACCTTTCAATATTTTTCGGGCGGTTTGTTCAATCATGTTTGCTTTTTGATCAAAATCGTCACTCAACAGCGTTTCAAGATTTGCATGAGCTGCGGCACAACTGACTGGGTGTCCGCCAAACGTAGTGACGTGATTCAAGGGCGGATCTTTTTTAAACACCTCAAATATCTCACTTGATGAGACAAACGCCCCCATCGGCATACCCCCGCCAATCGCTTTTGCCAGACAGAGGATATCCGGTACAACATCATAATACTGAAAAGCAAACAGGCTGCCCGTTCTGAAGAACCCGGTTTGAATTTCATCAAAGATGAGGAGTGAACCTGTTTCATCACAACGTTTCCTGACCTTTTTCAACCACTCTTTTTTTGCGGGAATGATGCCACCTTCCCCCTGAATGGGTTCCAAAATGACGGCGGCAGTTTCTTCGTCTATTGTTTCCAACCCGTCATCAGAATTAAAATAAATAAAGTGAACATTTGGAAGAAGCGGCTGGTACGGATCGCGATAGACGTCCCGGCCGGTTACACTCAAAGAACCATGCGTGTCTCCGTGATAGCTGTTATGAAAGGCAACAAACTTGTTATTTCCCGTGAATTTCTTTGCCAGTTTCAGTGCACCTTCAACCGATTCAGTACCACTATTTACAAAGTAAACCCGATCCAGTTTATCGGGAAGCTGATCGCACAAAAGCCGGGCAAATTTGCTTTGCGGAGATTGAATGAACTCGCCATACACCATCACATGCAGATGCTTCTCCACCTGTTCTTTAATAGCGGTAATGACATTGGGATGCCTGTGTCCAAGACTGCTTACCGCTATTCCCGAGATGAGGTCAAGATACCGTCTTCCATCCGTTGTATAGATAAAAGGACCTTCTGCCCGTTCAATTTCGAGCCCCATCGGTTCTTCACTGGTTTGGGCGATGTGTTTATAAAACGATTGACTCGACTCAGACATGATGTAAATTTCAGCCTCTGGTTTCCCACTCATCAATTAACGGAACAAATTCATTCTGAACGGAATGGGTTTTATCATCGGCATACCATTTGTGCAGAATTTCAGCCCTTTCGCGGGAGGTATATTCTTCACTTGCTCTCATATCTTTAAACAATTGCTGAGCCACAGACGGACGCGGTCCCCACTCCCCAAGAACTTCGAGCGTTTTGGAATCGAGACAGATTAACTTTGGGATGGATCGGCTGCGACCATCGGTTAAAAACTGATCCATAATATCAAGATTTTCATCCCTTAAAATATATCGTGCCTGAATCTTTTTTGTCTGATCGGCCATTTTTTGAATGACGGGAACAATTTGAGCTGCATCCCCGCACCAGCCTTCTGTTAAAACCAACCAAATAAGCGATCGGTCAAGATCCTCCAACTGTTTAATTAGTTCGTCCTTGAGCTCTATCTGTTTATCTAAACGCCTCATTCTATGAACATTCATTTTGGTATAATGAAGCATTTTTTCAGAATGATTTTCGCCGGTTGTTTTATTTCTTTCGAGTTGGTTGTCTATCAATTCGCGATATTCTGTGTAATCGTAGGCATTTTCAATAATACCTCTCGTGATAATAGCTGTTTTTACGCCTGTCATGTCTTCAAATAATTATTTAAAAATATCTTGTTAAAAATGTGGAGCCAATCCACTCATACCGGATTGCATTCGATATCAATAAGAAAATTACAAAGGATAATGATGCAAAAAATTTGATATTCATCACTTTTTGATACTCATTTTCATGACCCTGCAACCCAAATACAAATTTTTGAATGATACCAAATGAGAATAAACCTACGATAAAGAGAACAATTGCCGGGGCTGCGTAAATCGGGTAAAAACCAATACACAACATTGTCAATCCGGAG
>CAYRDO010000398.1:0-1908 GCA_964422985.1 uncultured Rhodohalobacter sp.
CTGAAGATTATATATTTCCGGGGATAAATGAATATCTGCTGAAGCTATTGCCGCACCTACAGAAGCCGGCTCCAATTGAGCTGAAAAAGTAAGAGGGCCTCCAAAGGTCTTGATCTTTGAATATAGTTTTTTGTCAGTAGAAACGGCCACGGCACCACTCGCTCCAAATGTCTTACTAAGGGTTCCAAAAAGAAGCACATTTTCTGGCAGATCCTTTAGAACGCTTTTAATATATCCGGTACCGTTCTCGCCGTTCCAGCTCATCCCATGCACATCATCAAAATATATATGTAACTGGGGATACTTCTTCGACAATTCCATAACCTCTTCTACAGGAGCATAATCACCATACATCGAATACACCCCGTCGGCCATGTACCAAATCTTTTGACACTTGTTGGTAAGCTGTCTGATCTTATCCTCCAACATCTCCAGATTATTATGCCGAATCATTTCTACAGGAACACCTCTGGTCTTTAATAAACTGGTTGCATTCTGTACACTCCAATGGACCTGATGATCAAGGATAACCCCATCTTCATCACGAACGGCCGTGGGAATAACCGCTAAATGTCCCAGTGTACTGTTTTTTGTAATAATTCCGGGAGTGCCATACATAGCTCCAACTTTTTCTTCTAAACCGGAATAGAGGGGATGAGAAATATAACTCTTTGACAATGGGAACTGAGTGCCATATTGCTCAATAGCTCGAATTGCCGCCTCCTTCAATCGCTGATCCTGTTCTAACCCTAAATACCCCGTGGTTCCAAAATGAAAATGTGATTTACCGTTTATCTGAATGGTTCTACCGGAAAAATGATTTCCTTCTGCGTGCAAATGTAAAACACCTGCTTTCTTTGCACTGGTGAATACTTCATCAACAGTATCTAAGAAATTGTTTTGTTTGACTTTAGCCATTTGTACAGAATTTTAAGTTCATGATATGAATCTAATTAATCCTGCTTAGCAAAATTCTTTAACTCCCCTTTGCACTGAAAACTGAATACCTTACAGGCAAGTAGTTATCCCTTTATGACAAAATTTCTCTTCTTGACAAATCTCTTTCGGCACTAAATACCTTTAGAACAAATCAAACTCCGTCATCTATAACTAAACCGAGTTATTTTACATTATTTTTATCTAAGAGGTTGAGTGAAAATTATATACATTGAGTTTTTATTAGAAATTTTCCTAACTTCATTATCGGCTAAACAAGAGTATAATGAATAATTCCCTCTCCAATGAGTTTGCTACCTTTTGGATAGATGATGGTATCCTGCATTTCATATACCATCCTGCTGTAGTTATCGACCTGGCCGCAGCCGAAAAAGTCGTGGCCGACAGGCTGAAATATCAGGGAGAAAAGATTCTTCCAGTTTTCTGTGATACTCGTGGTCTAAAAGATACAGACAAAAGCGCAAGGGATTACCTTGCAAAAGAAGGATCCATTATGACCACTGCAGTAGCATTTTTAGTGAACCCTCCTATCTCACAGGCTATCACAGATTTTTACATTCGCACCAATAAACCTATAACCCCCACAGAGATATTCACTGAAAAATACGAGGCATTGAAATTCCTCAAGGCTTACCGCAAGAAATAGGTCATGTATACCAAAACAGATAAAGAAAAAATTGAAAAGATCTGCCAAATGATCTTTGAAGTGGCCAGTGGTAACTTTTCTTATAGAATCGAGCGCTCGCGCCACGAAGACCAGCTTGAGACAGTCATTGTCCTCCTGAACATGATGGCCGAGGAAATACGAGAGAGTTTTCACCATTTCGCGCTGATCAACCCACACGAAACCTACAAACAAATTGCCCAAATGACCTTTGTTCTTGATGACCGGTTCTGCATTCGTAACTTCAATGCACCAGCTCAACAATTAACAGGTTTAGAACCCTCTGA
>CAYRDO010000399.1:0-1899 GCA_964422985.1 uncultured Rhodohalobacter sp.
AAAAGGAATATCTTTCCAGAATTATTGATTCGATGATTGAACAACTGATACAGAAAATTGAGGATCGAGAATACACCGTTGGGATTATAGGCCTTGGTTACGTAGGCTTGCCACTGCTTTGGACCTTTCATAAAAAAGGGATGCCTGTAATCGGATTTGATATAGATGAAATGAAAACGGAAGCCATTAAGTCTGGTACTCCCTACATAAAGCATCTGGGCACCGAGATGATGCAGGTTCTCTCTGAAAGTGATCACTGTGATGCTACGACGGATTTCAGCCGGCTGAGGCAAGCTGATGCAATTTTGATTTGTGTGCCGACTCCACTCGATGAAAAGCGGAATCCCGATATGGAGTATGTTGAAAAGACCTGTACAACGATTGGAGAACATCTCAGGGAGGGGCAACTTGTAGTCCTGGAATCGACAACCTATCCCGGAACCACGGAAGATCTGATTATTCCCATTCTGGAATCCCAATCTGGTTTAACAGCAGGTGAGGATTTTTACCTCGCATTTAGCCCGGAACGGGAAGATCCGGGAAATGCCAATTTTAATACGTCCCAGATTCCCAAGGTGGTTGGGGGACATACGCCCGAGGGACTCCAACTTGCAAAAAAACTTTATGATGTTGCCATTGTAGAGACAGTCCCGGTATCGGATACGAAAACGGCTGAAGCGGTAAAAATTACGGAGAATGTTTTCCGTGCCGTCAACATAGCGCTGGTCAATGAACTGAAGCTGATATACCATAAAATGGGCATTGATGTACACGAGGTGCTGGATGCCGCCGATACCAAACCATTCGGCTTCATGAAGTTTGTGCCGGGACCCGGACTCGGTGGACACTGCATCCCCATCGACCCTTTTTACCTGACGTGGAAAGCAAGAGAGTACGACCAGAACACACGGTTTATTGAGCTGGCTGGTGAGATTAATACTGCGATGCCTCGTTATGTTATAGACCAAACAATCAAGGCCCTGAATGCACATGAGAAGCCGGTCAATGGGAGCAAGGTTTTGGTCATTGGTCTGGCATACAAGCCGGATGTGGATGACATGCGGGAATCCCCCACCTTCCCAATTATGGATTTACTAAAAGAGTATGGAGCCGAGATTTCATATTATGATTCGCATATCCCGGTCGTTCCGCCCTCGCGTGATCACAAAGAATGGACCGGCACAGAATCGATCATATGGAGTAGGGATGCCTTGAAAGAGTTTGATGCTGTCATTATCTCAACCAACCATTCGGATGTTAATTATAAGGATTTAGCAGAATGTTGTGACTGCATTATCGATACACGTAACAGTATGAGAGATTATGCTACGACTCCCGGACAGGTTTGGCAGGCCTAAGGAATTTTGAGTGATTAATTGTGAATTTTGAATTCATGGCATCTTGTTCCATACCTCCGTGCTGAACGATAGGTCTGGGACCTCCGGTCAAGAGTTAGCTGAATCCAACGTCCCGTCCCGTTTACCAAGGATTCATTGATCGGACGGGATCGGCATGTATGTTCTCCCTTCTTCTCGTCTGGATGGTGTTGATTCTGAATTTATCTCGCAGATTTGTTAGGAGAAATCGCAACCACAGTCCAATAATACTGATTGTAAGCAGGATAAAAGCCCCGATATAGATCCAGATCGAAGCCGGAGTATTTGGAAATGTGGGGGTAGCGTTTGCTGCTATTGGATGCTCATTCGTTATGTTTACCGGGTTTTTACTACTGACAATGGATTTATAGATCGTGCTGTCAAAACTTTGGGTTACCAAGGTAAATGTTTCCGGCAGGCTTGCAAGGGAATCAGTGGCAAAGTGCCTTGCCGACAGCGATCGATTCCTTGTAAACGATACAGAATCAACTTTTCCTGACATCTCGGAAGTGAGGTACGCCTT
>CAYRDO010000400.1:0-1864 GCA_964422985.1 uncultured Rhodohalobacter sp.
TTAATTCCACACAAACAAGTTCGACCGCACCCCGTCCGCGTCCGATTTAAAACGCTTTGTTATACCCACGGTCTTAGGTTCGCGATTTCCAGTACCCTGGCTTTCGCCTTAAATTCATGACAGCAAATATGGTAATAAGCTCGTCTTCCACAGAGTAGATGATTCCATACGGAAAGCGGGAAACTAAAAATCTTCGTTCTGTTTTAGTGATTTTAGTTCCTGATGAAGGTTGTTGTTCAATGACATCCAAAACTTTTTCTACCTCATCAATAAAGTCATCCCCAAGGCCAACAACCTGTTCTTCGTAGTATTCCGAAGTTTCAAAAAATTCTTTTCTGGCTTCTGAATGAAATTTAATAATCACTCTTGAATACGTTTTCTCGCTTCTTTTAAAACATCAGTAGCCGAATGTAGAGAGGCTTTGCCAGATTTTATTGATTCTTTTCTCTTTTGAACTTCATCAATCCATGCTTGTTCTATTTCAGGATCAATTTTGCCATGGATACTTTGCAATAACTTATCAGCCAGACGAGCTTTATTTTTCCGGTCAAGATTTAAAGCGGAATTTTCAATTTCTTTGAGATCGGTAATCATAATAATGGACTTAGTTTACCGGAATGTAATTATTACTAAAGAGAACTGGAAGCGAGAACCATTATTGTAGTAGGTATAACGACCCGGTGTTTAATGGGCGCGGGGTTTGTGATTTATTTGAAGTAGCGAAATTAATTCCTTGCAAACAAGCTTCCATCGCACTCCGTCCGCAGCCTGTGCAGAACTTGATTCAGTATCCGATTTAAAACGCTTGTTAACTGGCCGGTTTCAGTAGTGTACCTGGATATCTTCTTCGTTGATTTCGATCACCGAATTCTCTTCAAACAATGATTTCAAGGTATCCAGATTTTTCTCAAACAATCGAATCAGATTCTGATTATTGATGTTGCCTGTTGAAACAATTAACAGTTTTTTTGGGCTTCCATCCAAAATGTAATTATCGAGAAAATCACTGTCCTTTGAAATCACAATTCGATTTTCGTCATCTGCAAACCTGATGATTTCAGGATCAGGAGTTGCATTCTTTTTAGGTAGATCAAGCGTATGTTTCGACTCAATGTCATGAGCTGACAAAAACTCAGAAAGACGTTTGGGGAGATGGGCATCAACAAGAACTCTCACTGGACAACTTTTTGCGATTTCTTAGTTCGCGATAATTGAGCAGCATATTCAAGGCATGCCAACAGATCTTCTCTCTCCAAATCCGGATAATCAGCCAGTATTTCATCAATACTCATATCTGAAGCTAATAAATCCAGCATTGTGTCAACGGGATATCTTAATCCCCGGATTGTGGGTTTACCGTGACAAATATCCGGTTTTCTCGTAATTCTATTTAATAAATTTTTGCTCATGATTCATTAGGTTGATTATGAAAATGTACACAATCAATAAACGACCAACAACTGTTGAATGTATTTCGCAGATATGATTCAATCATACCAATTCATTTTCCAAAATACTTATTGAACAGCTCTTCAGCTAGTTTCTTGCCTCCTTCGGTTACGATCACTGATTTGTTTTTACTTCTTGGATTGTCAATATATCCTTTTTCGTGAAGTCGGTTCATATGTTCCCAATCGTAACCTTTCCATGCTCTTGTACCTGGACCTTCATCAAACATCGTTAGCCACAGCAATGCAAGCATCATGTCATCGACTTTTTCTTTGTCATATTCCATTTCATTAAAATGTATTATTTACTCGAATTTGTATTAGGACAGTTAACGACGTGGCGTTTAACCGACTGAGCTTTAATGTACTACGGGGAAGCCAACGATTCCAGTCGGTTGATCATACTATTAGGCACC
>CAYRDO010000401.1:0-1861 GCA_964422985.1 uncultured Rhodohalobacter sp.
ATGGCTGCAAAACCTTTTTCAGGATTTGCAGGATCATCAAATGTTTTGGAGAAACAGATTAATGGTTCTGCTTTTTCACCAAAATACACCTGGTATTTTGGATTATCGCCTCCCGGATTTTCGATTTTAAATCCTGCCCGCTCCAAAGCAGCAACTGCCCTGGGATTAAATGCAGTCGCTTCCGTTCCACCGGAGTAAGTTTCTATATTTTCTACACCGTAATGACTGACGGCTACTGCTGTCCATATCTGGGCAAGGTGACTCCTCCGGCTGTTATGCGTACAGATGAAATTTAGTTTGGCGGTTTCACCTTCTTCCAGTCTGGACTGAACATAATCCGCGACTTCCTCTAATTCTTCTTTTCGGGAAGATGGAATGGAATTAAACTCGGATTTCACGTCTGATATATATGTTTTTAATTTTGGATACATGATTTTTTCAGGCAGTTCATTTATTTCACCGTAGGATCTGTCAAAAAAGGATGTCATTCTGAACTCGATTCAGAATCTCCGGCCGTTCATCAAGCATGGTGATACCGGATCGGTGTCCGGCATGACAACATTGATTTTATAGTTTCATATTCATTTATAGACATCCTCTAAAATTTGTATTCCTGAATAGGATATTTTTAACAGCAACCGGAACCGGGCGTACAACAGCCGGATTCAGAATCTGCCAAAACCTCATCTTCTTCTTTTTGGATTGATTGATCTGCCGTTCCCGGCTTTCGCGCAAATACCGTAATGCTGTAGATTCCAACACCCCCTGTGTTGAACTCCGCGATTTCATCTTCATCCAGATATTGTCTGAGAATATCATCCGGCAGTTCTATCGGTTTCTCTTTTTGAATGGTGATGTTTTCAAAACCCGCCTCATGAATTTGGTCAAGATAATCATCCTTCTGGATCGCACCGGAGACACATCCCGCATACATTTCGGCATCGCTTTGGAGCGCATCTGGCAGATCGCCCTCGAGCACAATGTCGGAAATGCTGAAGTGTCCTCCTGGTTTCAAAACTCGGTGAATTTCAGAAAAAACTTTCGGTTTGTTGGGGACCAGGTTTAACACGCAATTGCTCACAATCACATCGGCTACGTTGTTAGATACCGGCATCTGTTCAATGTCACCATAGCGGAACTCCACGTTGTTGTAGCCGAGTTTCTCAGTATTTTGCCGGGCTTTGTTGATCATCGGCTCAGTAAAATCAATCCCAATCACTTTACCTTCTGGTCCTGTTTCATGTCGGGCTACAAAACAGTCATTACCTGCTCCGGAGCCAAGGTCAATCACAGTATCTCCTTTTTGTATTTTGGCGAATTGAGTGGGAAGTCCGCATCCAAGCCCAAGGTCGGCATCGGCATTGTATCCCTCCAGATCACTGTAATCATCAGTCATAATGTTATAGACTTTTGTGGATTCGCCGCCGGCGCCACAGCAGCTTCGGGCGTTGTAATTCTTATCCTGATCGCTGATTTGGCTGTACTTTTGTTTAACGGTTTCTTTGAGTTCTTCAGGAGATTTTTGTCTTGTCTTCATATTAACAGCAAGTTGAATTTTTTGTTGATAGAGTTGTTAAAAAAGTTTCCATGATGGCTTTTAATTTGTCCAGATTTTCTTCATCCAGGCAATAGCAGGTTCGAACTCCGTCAATCTCACCTTTTATGATTCCGGCGGATTTCAGCGCTTTCAAATGTTGCGAAACTGTTGATTGTGCGAGAGGAAGCTGGTCGGTGATATCGCCGCAGATACAGGTATCACGTTTGGCAAGGATTTCGAGAATTGCAATTCGTGCGGGGTGACCAAGGGCTTTTGCAAACTCTGCCGTCTTTATTTGTTTATCGTCAAAAAGTTTTGCTTTTG
>CAYRDO010000402.1:0-1853 GCA_964422985.1 uncultured Rhodohalobacter sp.
CAGTTACCCCCACTGGAGTGGTGCACGCCCCGGTGACCTGATCTTCGAAGATGTTAACGGAGACGGCATAATCAATGGTGAGGACCGAATCCGGGTAGAAAGAAACGGTGTTCCAAAATGGAATGGAGGTTTGAACATCAGCGGCCAGTACAAGGCATTTGATTTCGTCCTGTTTTTCCAGGGTGCAGCAGGTGCCTCTCAATGGGTTCAAACACAATCGGGTGACTTCGGAAACTACTTAAGTCACTTTGCCGACCAGCGGTGGACACCAGATAATCCGGATGCTTCCGGCCCAAGGGCTTTCCAAAGGGAAGAAGAATACTGGATTAACCAGAGCAATACATACTTCTATATGAATACAGATTATATTCGACTCAAAAACGCTGAAATCGGTTATAATCTGCCTGTTTCCCTTACAACCCGGATGGGTGTTGACAGGCTGAGAGTGTATGCTAATGGGTTTAACCTGCTGACGTTTAGTGATTTTCCAATGGACCCGGAAGCCAGGAATGCATCGGGTTCCTATTATCCACAGAAACGGGTGTTTAACTTCGGTTTCTCACTGGCTTTTTAGGAAACGTTCATTAGAACAAAACCTGTCAGGTTCTCAGAAAACTGACAGGTTTTATTCCAAACAAATATGAAAAATTTTAAAACCATGAAGAATTTATCCAAACCATTATTACTGATACTGATTGTAATGATTACGGCTTTTGGTCTCAATTCATGCGGTCAGGATGCATTGAATCTGAGCCCGGCAGACCAGATTTCTGACGACAACGTGTGGCAGGATCCGGCACTTATGGATCTTTACCTGGCGGATGTGTACCGGCAAATGCACCACGGACAAGATGAAGTGAAGCTCTCATCGCTAACGGATGATACTCATTTCATTCACGGATATGGAACCATCGCGATTCTACAGGGTGGCTGGAGCCCCAGTAACCTCGGGGCACTGGATCGGGGAGATCTCAGGCACTTCCGGTGGGATCACCTCTATTCTGCGATACGGCAGACCAACATTATTCTGGAAAACATCGATGATGCCAATGCCAGTGAAAGTTTCAAAAGAAATATAAAAGGAGAAACACATTTTTTGCGGGCGTATTTTTACCATAATCTCGTCCGTATGTACGGCGGCGTGCCCCTCATTACTAGTACCGCCGATCTGTTTGGTGGCGAGGACTTGTCGGTTCCGCGAAACACTTTTGAAGAAAGCGTCAATTTTGTGGTTGAAGAAGCCGATCGTGCTGCTGAATTACTCCCTCTGCAACCCCGAGACCTGGGCCGTGCTACGAAAGGAGCGGCCTTGGCTCTGAAGGCAAGGATCCTGATTCACGCAGCCAGCGACCTCTATGCCGATCCAATCGGATCCAATCCGGAATTGACCGGTTACACGTCCGGCAACCAGGAAGCCCGTTACCAGGCGGCCAAAGCTGCAGCGCAGGAAGTGATGGATTTGAACATATACGCCCTTTACGATCAGCATGACGATCCGGCTGTGAATTATGAGCAGCTTTTTCTTGTAAACGGCAGACATGAAGAAACGATTTTGAATCGATATTTCCTCGCCAGCCGAGACTGGCAGGATCGCTACCTGACGCACCAGTTCAACGGACCCAACGGATACCGTGGATGGGCAGGAAATACCCCTCTGCAGTCTCTGGTTGACGCCTATGAAATGGCCGACGGGTCTGAATTTGACTGGAATAAGCCTGAACACGCGACAGCACCATACGAAAACAGGGACCCGCGTCTTTATGCCTCCATTCTGTATGATGGGGCTCCCTGGGTGGAACCGCCTTCATTTCGTGAACCGTATGATGCCTTGGGACACATCCAAACGTTTGAGC
>CAYRDO010000403.1:0-1828 GCA_964422985.1 uncultured Rhodohalobacter sp.
ACATTTGATAAAGAGAAGAATTCATCAGATAAGAATGCATGGCTTCAAATAAAGCGATTATAAATTTCTGCCCAACGGGTATGGTACCTGTGAAAGAGATGACGCAGCATGTGCCCGTTCATCCCGAAGAGATTATTGAACAAACCCACGAAGCTTACGAGCTTGGGATAACCATTGTTCATTTACATGCGCGTGATAAAGATGAAACACCTACGTGGAAAAAAAATATCTATCGCACCATCATCGAAGGTGTAAAGAAACACTGTCCGGATCTTGTGATTTGCGCTAGCACGTCGGGGCGACTCTATTCTGATTTTGAAAGACGTTCTGAAGTGATTGAGCTGCAACCGGATATGTGTTCACTCACCCTTTCTTCGTTGAACTTTCCGAATCAGGCATCTGTAAATAGTCCTGACGTCGTTCAAAAACTGGCTAAAAAGATGCAAGAATATGGCGTTCATCCCGAGCTGGAGTGTTTTGATTTAGGGATGATTAACTATGGAAAATACCTGATCAAAAAGGGATTTTTAGAGCCGCCTTTTTATTGGAATTTACTTTTTGGGAATGTAGCCGGATTTCAGGCTTCTTTCTCACAAATTGGAACGGCCATCAACGAAATTCCAAAGGATCATTATTTTGCGCTGGCGGGTTTGGGGAGAGATCAAATGTCTGTATGCGGCTCGGCCATAGCAATGGGGCTCGGGGTTAGAATGGGGCTTGAGGATAATATTTGGTTGGATAGGGATCGCACAACCCTGGCTACAAATACTCAGTTATTGAAGAGAGTTCATCAACTTCTGGATATTCATGATTTTGAGTATCTGCCTTCAAATGAATTTGGCGAATACGGTTTTTACAACAACAATAGGTAACCAAACTGAATAAAAGTTTGATTACAGATGATAAATGAAAATTTATACGACGAGGATATTTGGCGGGCTTTCAATGAGAGGTTTAATCCCGAAGAGGAGTATTTAGGGCAGGAGAAGGAGGTCAATAAGATAACTCCGCTTGTATCTGTGAGCGTGGCGACCTACAATCACGAGCATTTGATAGAGGAGTGCCTGGATAGTATTCTCGCCCAAAAAACAGATTTTCCATATGAAATTCTGATTGGAGAAGATGAAAGCCGGGATAATACACGGGCGATTGTAAAAGAGTATGCTGAGAAGTATCCGGATAAAATCAGGCTTTTCCTGAGAGATGCAAAAACCTCCCATATGTATGATGAGAATGGCAACATTGTATTCAACTTCAATCACAAATGGCTGAGGAAGAGTGCACGAGGCGAATTTGTAGCTTTATGCGATGGAGATGATTTCTGGATTGATGACAAAAAGCTGCAAAAACAGGTAAACTTTCTGCAGTCACACCCGGATTTTTCATTGTGTTTCCATAACGCAAAGGTGATCTATTCCGCAGAAGATCGCGAAGAGACATTTTCAACGATTGAAGAAGGGGAGTACACAGGGACAGACATTTATGATAGCTGGCTTGTGCCAACCTCTTCGGCTGTTTTTCGAACAGAATCAGTTCGTAACTTCCGGCATGCATTCAACAAAAAATTCATGTTCGGCGACCTCATCATGTTTCTTACCCTTGCCGAAAGAGGGAGAATTTGGTACATGGATGAAGTTATGAGTGTATATCGAAGACATGAAGGGGGAATTTTACACGATCTGTTTAAAGATCCGGCGAATGTTCGAAAATTTATTATCCATCAAAAAGAAATTATCAAGACATTTCCTGACAGCTACAAAAAGCCCGGCCATAAAAACCTGAGCTGGATCTATTTTCTATTGTTTAGATTGACCTTAAAAACAAATTT
>CAYRDO010000404.1:0-1798 GCA_964422985.1 uncultured Rhodohalobacter sp.
CAAGATGAATTTGTTATGAAACTTCCCGCTATTCCCACCAAATATGCATCACTATTTCTCCGAGTTGTAATGGGTTTGATTTTTGTGACGCACGGAGCCGCACGATTGTTTTACAACTCCGTATCGGATTTTGGGACGTATCTGAATTCTCAGGGGTTCATTATCGGAGTTTTTCTGGCCTGGGCAATTACAATCGGGGAGATCGTTTCCGGATCGATACTTGCCCTTGGCTACAAAGTAAAATACTGTGTTATTTTTCACGCTTTGGTAGTTATATCGGGTATTTTTCTAATCCACCTTTCCAACGGCTGGTTTGTGGTAGGACATGGAACCAATGGCGTAGAGTACAGCGTTCTTATTCTGGCTGTGCTGCTTTTTTTGTACAGCCGGGATTAGGAATTAAAATGTATTAGTGGGGTTAGTTATTCGTTAACATTACTAATACTAACTATCATCAACAATCAACTGATCACGTACAATAACATCTCAGATGGCGCAAGCGTCTCGCTTGTGTCATGCCCATGAATTGTATTATCTACTATAAATCACTGATTCTAAACAATAGTAGATATTATCATAAAATATTCGACTGTTTTTCCAACACCTTAATCACCTGGTTTTTGTAGGTTCTGCCAATCGGAAGCTGTTCGCCCGGTACATCGATATCGGTTGAGGACCAACTCTCAATTTTGTTGAGATGAATGATAAAGGAGCGGTGAATCCGCAGGAATTGGTCGGCCGGTAACTGCTCTTCCATATAACTGATGGTTTGATGGACAATGATCTCTTTACGTGTGGTTTTGATTTTTACATAATCCCGCTGACTCTCAAGGTATAAAATTTCGTTGAGGCGAATTTTCACTCTTTTTTGGCCCACCTGAACATAAAGCGATTCTCCCTCCGGTTTCTTCTCTTCTGAATGATTTAAAACCAAGCGAGACGGCCGTTTCCTCTCAAAAACTTTGTTGATGGCCTTCAACAACCGTTCAAATGAAATAGGTTTTAGAAGATAGTCGGTTACATCCAGTTCAAATCCCTCCACGGCATACTCCCTGTAGGCGGTTGTAAAAATAACCTGGGGCGGGTTTTTAAGTGATTGAAGCAACTTTATTCCCGTCAATCCCGGCATCTGTATATCAAGAAACAGAAGATCAACAGGTTTTTCCTGGAGAGCTTCAAACGCTTTCACCGCATTTTGGAAACTGCCCTCAACTTCAATTCGGTTAATTTTTTCGAGATGAGATTCAAGCACTTCAACGGCAAGGGGTTCATCATCAATGATATAACAGGTCAGCTTCACAGTTCCTCCGGTTTCAGTCTGCAATCCAGTTGTAATTTCAGGATCACGTTGAATATTTTGGTGCCGTCAGATATGTTGAGTTCATATTGGTTGCCATAGAGCAGATCCAGCCTGCGAGTTACATTTTTGAGTCCGATTCCTTCTTTGTAATCTGATTCTATCCCGTCATCAGAATTCATCCCGGTTTTGCTGTTTTCGACCATCAATGTCAGCAAATCTTTATCCACATCAACCTGGATGTTGATCCATGCATTTTCGGGCTGGCCGCTGGTTCCGTGTTTAAATGTATTTTCAATAAACGGAATAATAATCATGGGCGGAATTTCTTTGTCTTCAATGTCTCCGCTTACGTTGTAAGAAACATCCAACCGTTTTCCATATCGTATTTTTTCAAGGGAGATGTAGGTTTCAATAATCTCAAGCTCTTTCTTGAGGGCTACTTTCCGGCGGTTCCCTTCGTACAGCATATAACTCAGTAATCCGGAGAGTTTTAAAACC
>CAYRDO010000405.1:0-1788 GCA_964422985.1 uncultured Rhodohalobacter sp.
ATGTGAAAGAGGCTTTCATAGAATTTGCCAATAAAGTTCCGTTTTATGGCGCCGTAGTGCTTTGTCTGGATGATCCCAACGTGCGCAGCATCATTCCCGATATTGAACGCCGCACTACTACTTATGGATTAACGCCCCAAGCGAAAATCAGAGCGGTTGATATTGAGGTCGATCACTTTAACAGCAGATTTACAGTTATCAACGAAGGAGAAGAACTCGGTGAGATTAATCTACAGGCGCCCGGTGAACACAATGTAAAAAATGCATTAGCGGCCGTAGCAGTGGGCCTTGAACTTGATATCGACTTCAAGGAGATAAAGTCCGGACTTGAACGGTTTGAAGGGGTGTTCCGACGTTTCCAGTTGAAGACAGAAAAAGACGGTGTAATGGTGATTGATGACTATGCGCATCATCCGACAGAAGTACAAGCCACGCTTAATGCAGCACGAAAAGGATGGAAAGATCGTCGCATTGTAGCCGTTTTTCAGCCGCATCTGTATTCGCGGACACAAGAACTTTATAAAGAGTTTGGACTTTCATTCTTCGATGCTGAAGTGTGTGTCATTACCGATGTTTATCCGTCTCGCGAAGAACCCATTGAAGGCGTCACCGGCAAACTTATTGCCGATGTAGCCAAAGAGTATGGCCATCGCCAAGTTCGTTATGTAGAAGAAAAGTCCGAATTGCCGGCAAAGCTGAAAGAGATTGTAGAACCGGGTGATGTAGTCATCACCATGGGGGCCGGCGACATTTACAAATACGGAGAACAATTTGTAGAAGCACTGGAAGCAGGAATATCAAAATTGAAATGAATTTAAAGACATAACACCTCCCACCCTCCTCAAGGAGGCAAGGGGGATGACAAATTATTGCTAATAAATATTAAATGACTGAAAACGACCAACATACCGAATCCCAAAACAGCAAAAACGCCTGGCCGTGGATTGCCGGTGCGATATTTGTTCTGGGATTAGCAGTTTTGGCCGGACTTTACTGGAGTTCGACGATGAAGGTGCAGAGCGTTCAGTTTGAAGGCAACCATTTTGTGTCGGTTCAAGATCTGCAACTGGTGGAAGTTCCAACAGGCATTAGTCCCGACAGCATAAATTTTGGGGAAATCAGAAATCGATTTGAGAAATTGCCGTACGTCAAACAGGCCAACATCAGTGTAGAACCAAACGGTACCATGAATATCAGTATTTCTGAACGCCAGCCTGTTGCCCAGTTAATAGATAATAAGAAGAAAATTTATATCGACGATGAAGGAATCAAGCTACCTATTGTATCGGGAAAAACTGTTGATGTACCGATTCTCTATGGGTTTAGCGCTACGCCGATGCAGGATACGCTGCAAAACAAAGCCTTTAAAACCGCTTCTGATTTTCTAACAGCTGTTCGCAATAATGATGTGGCCGATGCTACGATAAGTGAAATAGCCTGGTCTTCTTCTAATGAAGGAATTGTTGCATTGACGAATCAAAATGGTGTAAAACTGATTTTTGGGAAAGGAGATTTTGTTACTCGACTTCGTAACTGGGAAGCATTTTATGGCGAAGTCATCAAACAAAAAGGAATTGAAAAAATGCGTTCAGTCGATCTGAGGTTTGAAGGACAGATCGTAACGCGTGAAAAATAATATTAAAGCAAAGTGTCATGCTGAACTTGTTTCAGTATCTAAAACAGAAAATTGAATAATTACAGATCCTGAAACGAGTTCAGGATGACATAAAAAAAGAGTTTAATCAATCACATAATAGTACGTGGATAACATTATGGAAGAACAAGAAG
>CAYRDO010000406.1:0-1775 GCA_964422985.1 uncultured Rhodohalobacter sp.
GCATAGCTAAGATCATCGGAAGATAAAGTCAAATGCATTAGAGATTCCAATCGGTCAAGTCGTTGATGCAGGCTTCGTTCTTCCTCCTCTTTTTCAGATTTATTTTCGTGTTTGAAGGAAAATTGTTTTTGATCTATAGAGCTTACTGTTCTTGAAGAATCACCATGATCCTTGCTCTTCATCGCTGTTATCTTATCATCTGTTTTTTTGGCCTGAGAGCGTATATCTTTCCTGCTGTAAAGCCGCTTGGAAGTTGTGCTTTGTTTTTGTGATCCATTATCATTACTTGAATTACCTTCCCAGTGACTCATCTCTGCCGCATTTGAGGCGGTTTGTTCTGCGGCATATTTTCGAATAGCTGTCAGTTTAGACTCAATATCATTATCGACATCATCATTCGAACTGTTTTTTGAGTCCGTCCTTGTTGAGCGCTCGAAGGTGACTCCCGCCCTTTTTCTTTGGGCAGTGGGGAGGTGTTTATTTTCATTTTTCTTCTTTTGTTGAGAAGAGTTTTTCCTGCTTCCCTCATCCCCATCCTCATCATGAAGGATGCTTTTTAATTCTGTTAGATTATAGCCATACATCTGCAGCGCACTTTGCTTGGCTGTTTCAATAGTTTTATCTAAAAATTTATTCAGTATCATACCGATGCAGGTTCATTTAATTCAGCATGTTGTAAACTAAGACGGTCAAATGTTTTAAACTGTACATCCTGACTAATGTCGTTATACGACAGTACATTTATTTCAGGCAAAATTGGTGCCAAAAATTCAAAGAGGGTATGTCGCAATACCGGGGAGGTTAATAAAATGGGATCGTATCCCTGGCGAATCATGTTTTCAAAAATCTCGGAAGCGTTTTTATAAAGTACCTCAACCGTACCCGGATCGAGCCCCAACGTATTGGAGTTAAGATTACCCTGCTGGGCCTGCTCAATTAATCGGGATTCGAGATTGGAATCCATCATCACCACTACCACCTCGTTCTCTTCACTTACAAATTTCTGAGTAATAATTTCTGCCAGAGCGGCCCTGCAGTATTCTGTAAGCACATCAGTGTTATTGGTTTGCTGGCAATGATCGGCCAGTGTTTCCAGGATCGTAACAAGATTGTTGATAGGTATACGCTCCCGCAACAAGCGTTTGAGTACTTTCTGTATTTCTCCTAATTGCATGCCATCGGGCACAAGCTCTTCAATAAGCGCAGGAGATTGTTCCTCGATATTGTCAATAAGTCGTTTTACCATCTGCCGGTCAATCAGTTTATGGGCATTTTTCTTCAGTACTTCCATAAGGTGGGTAGTAATTACCGCTCCGGCCTCAATGACTGAAAGACCAAATTTTTCCGCCTGAGATTTATTTTTTCCGCTTACCCATATGGCATCCATCCCGAAAGTGGGATCTTTGGTTTCAATTCCCTGTATATTAGCATCAAAATCGGAAGGTATTAACGCCAGATGATAATCGGGAAGCAATTCTCCTTCTCCCTGCTGGATACCTCTCATTTTAATCGTATAGTGGTTTGCATCAAGCTGAACATTGTCGCGCACCCTTACAGAGGGAATGATAATACCCAGCTCGGTTGCGAGCTGTTTTCTTAGTGAGGTAATGCGATCTAAAAGGTCACCGCCCTGCTGTTCTTCTACCATAGAGATTAAGCTGTATCCTATTTCGAGTTCGAGAGTGTCGAGCAGCAGATAATCTTCAACCCGGTCTTCCTGTTTCTCAGGCAGCTCGTTTTGCTTCTTGACCTCGTCTCTTTTTTCCTGTTCTTCC
>CAYRDO010000407.1:0-1774 GCA_964422985.1 uncultured Rhodohalobacter sp.
ACAGCCGTTTACGGCGAACAGACGAAACATTGGGCGATCTCATCTACGCACTGAGTTATCCACAAACCCAATCCACACAAGAATGAAAACCATGAAGAAATCTATAGCATTTTTAATTGCGGTATTTCTCTGCCTTGTTTCAATGGCTGCCGCTCAAACCGATGAAAATCAACAACGCCAGCGAGATATAAAAATCGCAGAAGGAATACTCGCCGAAATTTTTGACAGTCGGGGGACTCAACATGGAGTGCTTGCCGGTTTCCAGGACAGAAATGTCCGGGGTGAATATATTCCCGGTTATGGTGTGCATTTTACCGTTTCACCGGGATCTAACTTCGTACATATTCGGAATTTGAGTTCCAGTGATGAGCAGATTCGGGTGGAGGTGCAGAACGGCGATTCCTCAGACGAGAATTCTGAGGATATGGATGAAATCAGAGAAAAGATGAATGAATATATGACAAAATATGCGTCGCTGATCAGCGGGCTTTCGGATGACGAAACCGTTCGGGTGACCTACACATCCAACCGAAATGAGTCGTTCCGGTGGGTGATTATTGCTGATGATGAGCGAGCGGTAGAAACTGAACCGGGTCTTTCTGCCTGGGCAAAGGTTTCTGATCTGAATGCGTTTAAAAATGGCCGAATTTCTGAACAGGAATTGATGAGTCGAATTAATTCGCATGAACTTGATGGCGAAGAGACCTACAAAGATTTCAATGTTTTTGCTTCTGTCTTAGAAACAGCGCTGAACAGTACGGGGAATAAAAATCTGCGGGTAAATCGTAAACCCCAGATGGAATATCTGCCGGGATTGGGTGTTCGGTACAAAGTGCAGGTCTCCGCAAGGCCGGGCATTATCCTGCAGGAATTTCGGTTTGGCGATGGCGATTTTGAACTCAAAATAGACAGCTTGCGAATGAACCTGGATGAATCTCTCCGGTTGATGGAAGAATCACTCGATCCGCTGATTCTGAAGCTCGACAGTGTAATCGATTTGGATCTTTCCGAGGAGGAATTGGATGAGATCAAACAAGATTTGCGAGAACACAGACAAGAGATGCGCGTTCGCCAGGACTCCCTTCAAAGATCTCATAGAAATAGCTATTCATGGAGCTCGTCCTCCGATGAGGATATAGATTGGAAAAGCGAGGCAGATGTCATTATGGATGAACTATTAAATGTCATTGAAAATTACGGATCCACACTCACTTCATTAGAGGATGATGAGATGTTGATGATCTCCGTCAACTGGAGCAGCCGAATCAATGACCTGCCGGAACGAACCGAAATCCGCATCAAAAAATCGGATTTGTTGAACGGAGATGATCCTGATATTGAAGAGATTGAACGTAGATGATCGCATAGTCAATGCCTCATGAAAGCCGTGTTCGATTCATTTCGGGCACGGCTTTTTAATCTCACCTTGAGGGGAGTCCCCGACAGGATTGTCGGGGGAGGGGTGTAGCACAACGTTGAATTCGGGGATGGTGAGGGTTTGATTCCCGTATAATCAAAAAAATATAAGCAGAGCTTCAGGTCGACATTCCGAAGGAGATCTTCGGAACCAGTAAAGTTAACTTCGGCTGTCGAGTTCTTTCTCGGTTGCCGAATTGCGTGAACGAAGCTCTTCAGATTCGATCTCAATTTGCGGTTCTCACCTGATTTCTTAGATTGAGAGAAATATTCATTCATTGGAGTAAGGGATGCCTTTACCAACATTTTTTTCACGGATAATCGATCAGAAACGAATGATCCAATACAAATACAACCT
>CAYRDO010000408.1:0-1770 GCA_964422985.1 uncultured Rhodohalobacter sp.
TCCTTTAACGCCCGGATGAGCTGAAACGTACAAAACAATTCCGGAGGATACTATATGCTATTATGTTATGTCAATCGGATGCAGGGGTAATGCTACAACAATTGGTAATAATTCTTACTTTTCATTAACGTTTAATTATTGGTGTCTCAAATAAAAACCAACCATGTCAGAAACTACCTTAAAACAAAAAGTTTTGGAGAGCATCGAGAAACTCCCCCAGGATGCATCGCTCGATGATATCATAGAACGCATTTATTTTATCCATAAAATTGAGGTCGGCCTTCAACAATCCCATCAAGGTGATGTAGTCGATCACGAGGAAGTTCTCAAACGCATTGAAAAATGGTGAAACTTCACTGGACGCCTCAAGCCATTGAAGATTTAGAAGCTATTTTTAAGTACCTCAGCCATGATTCTCGTTCGGTTGCAAAACTAATTGCTGAACAGATTTACTATCGAGTAGATCAGTTGAGACATTTCCCTTTGAGTGGACGAATGGTACCGGAAGTTGAAGATGAGGCAATTCGCGAACTATTCTATAAAAATTATCGGATTGTCTATCAAGTCTTGAATGAGGATCATCTCAGAATTATTACCGTATTTCATTCGAGCAAAAACTTGGACGAAACCACTTTCCCGGGCTGATCTTAGCCAATTCTAATCTTTTGTTATGTCAACCAAAGTCGTACTGTTTCTTTATTCTTTCGCCTAAATGATTATCTTTGGAATCCGTTCACAAATGAATGGCTTGCCATTCCATACGGAATAAACACCTGAGGATCCCATGTCTAACGTAGTTACCGGAATCGACGAGCTCGATTTTTCCGTGGAGGATCTCCCGGATATGCCGCTGCCGCGCAGGGTGCTGATGGTAAAACCCACCTATTTTTCTGTGGAATACGTAATAAATCCGCATATGGCCAAAAATGTGGGGCATGTTGACAGTATTGAAGCCCGCAATGAATGGGAGGTCATTCGCGATACCTTTGCCCAGCTGGAAATTAAAGTGCACGTTCTGGACGGGGTGGAGGGGCTTCCCGATATGGTGTTTTGCGCCAACCAGAGCCTGCCCTATGAAGACCCCGAAAAAAACAGGCACGCGGTCATGAGCATTATGCACGCCGACCAGCGCAAGGACGAGGTCCCGCATATCGAGCAATGGTACCGGCAGAACGGGTTTGAAATTCATTACCTGGACGAGGATCAGGTTTCCGATTTCGAGGGCTGCGGCGACGGCATCTGGCATACCGGCAAGCGCCTGCTGTGGGGCGGATACGGATTCCGGTCCTCCATTGCGGCCTATGAACACATTTCCGAACTATTCGGCATTCCCGTCATCGCGCTCGAATTGATCGACGAATCCTTTTATCATCTCGATACCTGCCTGTGCATCCTGGACAAGCAGACAGCCCTGATTTATCCCGGAGCCTTTACCGAAGAAGGGCTGCAGCTCATCGGCCGGATGTTCGACAACGTCATCAAAGCGACCAAATACGAAGCTACGGAACTCTTTGCCTGCAACGCGGTTTGCCCCGACGGCAAGAATGTGATCATCCAGAAAGGCTGCACCGACGTCAATAAAAAATTAAGGGATTCCGGCTTTTCCGTTCACGAGGTTTCCACCGGAGAATACCTTAAAAGCGGCGGCAGTGTCTTCTGCATGAAACAGATGCTTTGTTGAACCCATCCAGGCAAATCTCCAGGCTAAAAACCCAAAAATCATTTTGAATTTCGAGCCGGGTGTTTGTATCTTAGACCAGTTTTGGACTG
>CAYRDO010000409.1:0-1767 GCA_964422985.1 uncultured Rhodohalobacter sp.
TCAAGATCCTTTGTCCATAGCGCCAAATGTTCAATATGCATTCTTGAAGTGTTTTTTAGAGTGTTCGGGTGCAGATGACAATGCCGGTAGCCCAATCAAGCTGACAGACAGAAAAGTCCTCTTTTTGATCTAATACTTCGAGGAGCTGAGCCACTTTTTCATCGTGTCCTTCCGGCCAATTTGGTTGGGGACTCATATCATCAATCACATAAAATCCTCCGATTTTTAAAAGAGCCAGAGTTTCATCTAACAAATTATATTTGCCCGGCCAGGCATCCGCAAAGATCAGATCAAATGAGCTTGGGTTTGCCTGGTTGATGTATTCTTCACCATCAGAAACATGGAACGTTACGCGTGCATCCTCGCCTAAATATTTCCGTGCGATATCTATAACATTCTCATCGTTATCGACCGAATCGAGTTTCGCGTCCGAGTTCATACCCGAAAGAATCCAGGCAGTCGAAAGCCCGGTTCCTGTTCCCAGTTCCAGGAGATGTCCGCCCGGTTTTGATGAGGCAAGAGTTCTGAGAAGCGAGCCGGTTTTTCGTTCAGAAGGCATCGAAAAGCCACTTTTTTTGGTGTCATTCTCAATAGCTTCAAGTTTTACCGGAAGGGAGTTTAATATAGAATCGTTCATCAATATTTATTAACTATTCGCTTGGTGCGATTCAGGGATCGAAACGTGCGTCTGCACAATCTGCCAGTTTCCATCTGTGTTTTCGAGTACACCCGTGAACCTGGCACCTTTCCATGTTTGTATACTGGTTTTGGATTTAATTTTTGCATCCAGCAGATGAGAATACCAGGCTACCTGGCCCGTATTTGAAAGATGGATGGAAAGCTCTCGAATCGTAGCATTGTAAAATTCAAGATTCTCAAACTGTTCTACGGTAGCTTCATTGAGTTCACTCCAGCCACGCCAGATTTCATCGGTATCCGTGCCAATGTGCACCATATCTTCTTTTTGAGCGGTTACCTCTTTCATCAGCTCAAAATCCTGAACATCCATAGAGTGAAAGAACTTATGAATGGTTTGTTCAATCTCTTCTTTTGGAGTCATGAAATCGTGTTTTCCAATTATAAATAGATATCTATTCTATGAATGGCTTGATTTCGTAATTAATTCCAAACCGGAGGTAATAAAAATAATCTTACTTATCAGACCAGACTGAGAGTTCATTCCCGCTTGGTTCGGTGAAATGGAATCGACGGCCGCCGGGGAAAGAGAAGATAGGTTTAATAACTCTGCCACCCGCTTTTTTAATTTTGTTTTGGGTTGATTCCAGATCATCACTGTAAAAGACAATCAGCGTAGATCCGTTTTCAGTTGAAGATTTTTTGTCTGATTGATAAAAACCGCCTTCAAGTCTCTCTTCGCTAAAAGCAGTGTACTCGTCACCATAGTCGGTGAATGTCCAGTTGAATACATCTTCAAAAAATTTTTTTGTTGCCGGCAAATCGATAGCCGGAAGCTCCAGGTAGTTGATGGTTTCGTGTTTAGTCATAGGACCAACAGGTTAATAGTTATGGTTTATCACAACATATCTGTTTATTTAAAATAAGTTTCTTCCTGCATAAATATTGTTCGATTTTTTAAGGCATTTGATTCAACCCTTCCCATTGCACTATCCAGCTTTCATCTTAATGATTAATCGATGATCAATCGATCCGACTCAAAAACTCAACCCACTTGGAAAAATTGAATCAGTGAAAAGAAAATTGTCATTTTCCGGAGATCAATTTTGTAGGTTTCCATCTTCTTGTCAT
>CAYRDO010000410.1:0-1759 GCA_964422985.1 uncultured Rhodohalobacter sp.
AGTATCAGCATAAAATCACTCATAATCAGGGCGCCTTCTACCCAACCCTGCTCAGGTGACCACGCTTCGTTACAGACGTAAACATTATCTGCAGGATTATAAATTTGAAAATAGACGTCATTCAGATCATCCACGTTCATTTTGTATTGATGATATCCATAGCCGTAATCACCCTGCCCCCAAACTCTGTATGTGCTCAGTACCGGCTCGGGGATGGATGTATCGTTTTCATCAACGCCTAAAACAAGTCTTATTTGTTTCATCATCTCGTTAACCACGTTTACAGAACAGGGCTGTGTATTCGGTGGATTTACCGGAAATTCGTCCGTCTGATACATCTCTCCTATGTTTTGTAATTCCATCCAGAAATTTCCACGAATGTAGTCTGTATATTGAGTAATCGCGGCCGGGCCGATATATTCTTTATCTTTCTGATCGTCGGAAGGATATTGAGAAAATGTGTAGAGTGAGCCCATTGGCAGGTCTGTAAAATTAGGGCCGTTCAGAATATCAATATTCTTGTGCGTGAGCCACCATCTCTCATTAAAATAGAGGCCGATTTTCGTCAGCTCCATGTTTTGAACTGTATCCACTGCAGTCATGAATGTATTATTGCTTGAAAGTATGGACGACTGCTTTGCAAGCTGAGTCATAGGTTCTTTTGGAATGGCCAGGATCACCTTCGATGCTTCATACTTTTGTATTGATCCGGTAGCAGTAATGGTGCCGCCGTTATTCTCGATGGATTGTATCGTTTCGTTAAACACGAACGTGCCGGAGAGTGATTTTATCTCATTTTCGAGATTTGTTGGCAGCGATTCAAAACCGTCCTTCAGTGTGAAAAAGTCCACTGATGGAAAATCGAACAAAATCTGGAGCCCTTCGCCGGCGTTAATGTACGCTTCATAAGGGCCCATAAAGCCCATCACGTGGGTTAACATACTCAGGCACTCTTCCGACATTCCAGTCTGCCGGAGCATGGCCCAAAAACCCCATCTGTTCAGAGGATATGCTGTTCCTTCAGAATCTTTGAACGTAAAACTGTTTCGAAACTTGATCCAATCCTCTGGAGTCTGCGGAGCGGGGGCATTCCCATTCTGTTCAAGAATTTGGTCCATCACGCCTTCCAGGATGTCATTAGGTGATTTACCTTTTTCATCTTCCGAAAGATTGTACAGCTCAGACCAGATCGCGTTGTTATTGGCTTTCGATTCCGCCACTGTGAATGACCGGCCACGGGCGTAATAGCGGTTATTATCGTCTCCCATCACAAATGGTACTGTTTCCAGCCCGAAGGTTCTGATGAGTTTCCAGAGATGCTGCATCCGTTTCACACCCGGATATTTTGGATTCGTTTCCGGTACGAAGCGCATACCGCCTTCTTCATCGTGTACGGTAAAGATGTTTCCATTATTATCCTGAATATCTACAAACGTGGTTTGAAGGCGTCCGCCCGAGCGTCCGAGTTTTTCAGTGATAACTACATTAAGATCAGGGTTGTTTTTCAACAGGCGCCAGGCGGCAAACAGTCCGCTCACTCCGGCTCCAACGATTAGGACATCACAAGCTACGGTATTGGCTTTTGAATTTGACATGGCGTAAGTGTTTTGAATGCTATTGGTTGACGAACGGAGCCCAGGCTGTGGGATAATCACGTTCATTCAGGTTGATGTTGACCAGATAGGCCGATTGCGTATCGCTGCTGATCTGTTGTAACACATTTTGCAGATCCTGGACTGTATCTACGTTTGCACTTTTT
>CAYRDO010000411.1:0-1756 GCA_964422985.1 uncultured Rhodohalobacter sp.
TTTCCGAATTCCGGGTTGCCATCTCCCTGTGCCCTTCAAAGGAGGATTTTCAAACCGATATCAAAAAAATATTTACAAAATTCAAAAAATGTCAAAAGCATTAGACGTCTACCCGATTTACCTGCGCCGATTGAGTGAACGAAAAACAGTAATCGTCGGTGGAAACTGGGAAGCTGAAGGTAAGGTCAAAGATTTTCTGGACCGGGGAGCGTGGTTAACGGTCATCAGTCCAAAACTGAATGAGCAGCTCCAGGAGTGGGCGGACGAAGGCCGTTTTGAGTGGATTCCACGTCAATATGAATATGGTGACTTTGAAGGTGCATCGGTTGCTATCGTCGCTGAGTTTGAAGGTGACCTCAATGAAAAAGCATACAAGGAAGCTAAAGAACGAAATATTCTCATTAATGTAATGGATGACCTCCCACACGCCAATTTTGCTTTTGGCTCTATCGTAAAACAGGGCCCTCTTACCATTTCCATTTCAACCGGTGGTGCTGCCCCGGCATTAGCGGTTCGATTGCGACAGCGGTTCGAAAAGGAGTTTGGTAAAGAGTACGGCGAATTCCTGGAATTCATGCAGAGCCTTCGAAAACCCATGAAAAAACACATCGATGAATTCGATACCCGAAAGAAACTTTGGTATGAGCTGATTGATTCGGAAATTCTAACCCTGTTTCGTGAAAAACGGGTTGATGAAGCTTATAAACGAGCCAAAGAAATTTTAGGTGATGAGCTGGTGGATGATGCGCTAAAAGCCGAAAAAGTTTGATTGTTGTTCGTAGATAGTTGTTTGTTCAAAATTTACAACTCACAACTGACAACCCACCACAAACAACTTCACCAAGAAGCCAATTCCGCATCCATCCAGGCCAGGCGCTGATCCAGCCAGTCTCGCATATATTGAACTTCTTGCTCGTATGTCCCAAAGATCTCCCAATTTCCATATATCTGTAGATTCAGATTTTGCCAGTAATCATAATTCCGATCAACGGCCCCGTCTTCTACCAATGGCTCTGAAAGATCTGTGATGAGTTGATGGAGAGTGGGATTGCTCCAATCACCAGCCCGAAGTTCCTGCCATCGTTGTTTTACCTTGTCACGAAACATGGGATCTTCCGTCAACCGTGTCCACCAAAAAGGGACCTGCCAAATGTCTGTTGGGAAATGGGTGTTATATCTGTATATCCATGTTTCCGGTGATTGTCTGTATTCTATTTCATCATTCCCAAGAGAAAGGTTGAAATCCCAAACAGGCCCCATATTCAGCTTTCCGTCTCTGTCTTTATACATAAACGTGCTCATCCTGTAGGCATCGGCATTATGTGCAAGTTCATTCAAGAGGAAAAAATCCACGAAACTATCTACATTCGCATAGTCGGTAAACGTATACTCTCCGTCAAAATCTCCGTCTGTATCGTCAATCAGAGCCATTTCAAACTCATGCATGTAATTTTGAATATACTCTTTCTGTTGATCTGAAATATCTTCGTAGTCCGGCTCTTCGTACAGAAAATAGGTTTCTTCCGGTTGTTTAGAACCGTACGGTGGGTAATCAAGCTCATTCCCGTTCACATCATACTGAGATCGAAATCCAAGTAGTTCTGTATAGGAATAATCAGTCGGCACCGGATCACCGGACGTTTTATCAATTTTCAGAATGTATCCGCCCGAAATTTCTTCAGGGCTGTTTTCGTCGGGATCAAGATCGGATAAATCCAATCGAACGTCATCTCGTTTGATCTGCTCCATAAAAACG
>CAYRDO010000412.1:0-1737 GCA_964422985.1 uncultured Rhodohalobacter sp.
AACTAAAAGTCACAGAACATGAACTGTTTCGGATTTGGTGCTTCGTGCTTCGGATTTCCCTGTTTTCGGTCATTCGGATTTCGAATTTCTATCAGGTTCCTCTTTTATCTCTTCAAACTCAGCCTCTTCCACTTCATCAAGGCGTTCTTTAACCTGTTTCTTGTTTTGGGAGCTGGAATCGGGCCTGCCGAAATGAAAGAAAAAAGAGGGCCCTTGGTTCGGTTTCCTCCCGGAGTTGGCATTGCCGGGCAGGAAAAGACGGCTTATGACTTTTATCAGCAAATAAAGCAGTAATAAGAATAGTAACGTGCGAAAAAACATCTTAATCGGGAATGATGTGGATATGAGTATTGCCCCGTATGGGCTGATTGAATATTTGTTCTTCTATGTAATCTAAGTGTTTTTCATTACTAACGAAATCAATCTCAGAAGTATTAATGATCATTAGCGGAGATTTATTGTAGTGGTAGAAGAAATGGTTGTAGGCTTCGCTTAAATCCCGCAGGTATTCTTCTGTGATGTGTCGTTCGTAGTCGCGGTCGCGCCGGCGAATGTTCTCCAGAAGCCGCTCTACCGATGACTGGAGATAAATGATCAGATCGGGAGTGGCCGAGATGCCGGTCATGATGTTAAATATAGAGTCGTAGAGGGCCAGTTCATCATCCTCCAGGTTCAGCCGGGCAAAGATGCGGTCTTTCTCAAAGATATAGTCGGAGATGGTCATCTGCTGAAAAAGGTCCTTGCTCAGCATCTCCTGCTGCTGCTTGAAACGGCTGGCCAGAAAAGCCATCTGGGTAGGGAAGGCGTAACGCTCCCGGTCTTCATAAAATTTCGGCAGAAAGGGGTTGTCTTCAAACTGTTCCAGAACCAGGCGTGCGTTGTGCCGGTCGGTCAGCAGTTTGGCAAGGGATGTTTTCCCGACTCCGATCACCCCTTCGATGGCAATAAACTCAAATTGATTTTCCATGTTACCAGGTCAAATCAGTTTTTTTCATTTTAAGGGGCGGTGCTTTAGCAATTAGTTGTGCAATAGAGGTATCTGTTTTTGGATCCTGCCAGTCGCCGTGCAGCTCTTCAAGCGGTTTCAACACAAACAAACGGCTCCCGTATTCAGGATGCGGAATAATAAGATTATCCTTTTGAATCACCAAGTTGCCATACGAAATAATATCGAGGTCAATGGTACGGGCGCTCCAGCGAGGCTGTTCTGCCGAGCGGCCGTGTTCGCGTTCGAAGCTTTTGAACCGGGCGATCAGTTTCGTGGGTTCAAGGTCCGTGGTGATCTCGACGGCGGCATTTAAAAAATATCGCGAGGAGGGGCCCACCGGTTCGGTGAGAAAGATGGATGAGGTGCGTACACCGGATTGAGAGAGGGAGCTCAAAAATTCTTTGGCATCCACCAGGTGCTTATGCCGGTCACCTACATTCGAACCCAGGGCTACGACTACCTTTGCCATGTCATGTGTACTTCTGAATATTCTGTATCTGTCGTGAGTGGTGGATGCAGTTTTCGCACTTTTACTTCCAGCTTTTTTACGTCCTTAAATTCCCGGAACAGCTCTTCACCGATACGGTGCGCCAGGGTCTCTATCAGCTTCACCGCCGGCCCTTCCATCACGGCACGTACCCGCTCTTCCGCTTTCTGATAATCGATGGTTTTATCCAGGTCATCCGATTTACCTGCTTCAGAAAGATCGGCATGGAATACCAGATCCACTTCAAAATCATTGCCCTCGA
>CAYRDO010000413.1:0-1732 GCA_964422985.1 uncultured Rhodohalobacter sp.
CGTAATAACCGCTTTGTTCGCCATCATGGAAATAGTATGCACGCAGATTATGTCCCCTATGAACGAATTCTGCGGCCTTTACTTTTCCAATGCCGATATACTCCCCATTCACATATCGGTCTTCGTAAACAGCTTTAAATTTGTCGCCCATTTGGAGTGAGTAGAAATCTACCGTCCAGGCGTAAATGTTGGCCAATTCTACCACAAGCCTTTGGGAAACTTCTTGCTCCATCAGTGCGCTGGCAAGCGAACTGTGTATGGTACCGGAAACAGATCGCACAACGGTCTCAACCGGAATGGAACCCTCCTCGATAGATATCTCATTCTTCCAGTTAATCGTAATGTATTCGGTTGAGGATTTATGCCAGACAAAGGCGAAAACTCCGTTATCATCTCTGTACAGACGATATTTTTGCCCCGGCATCATACGGTTCAGCCTCACCACTCCTTTTGCTTTTTGCTGGATTTCATAGATGGTTTCAGGTGAGACCCCATTTCTATTTAATATGACATAAAAAGACTCATTCCTGTTGATCTCATCATCCAGCGTCTCGAAGTTATCCGTATTTAGTCCATAAATATCCGTACCCGGTAATGGCGGAATTTCTGCCATATTTTGAATCGTTACCAATTCTTGCTCAGGAAAATGAATTTCGCTTCTTTCAAAACTCAGAAAAAGAACGATGAGAATAGACAAAGACAGTACAACGAGAATGAGTTTTTTAGTCATAGAAAAAATTTAATTGAGAGGCTTACCAGTAGATGATTTGCAAAAGAAAATAATAGAAATCCCTGTAGATTCATAATTCAATTATTGATTAAATAAACCATTTCCACTTTCGTTAAAGCATTCGTTATCTTAAGGACTTGAATTTTTTAAGAGCTAATATCAGAATTACGTGAAACCGGTAAAATTTCTTTTTCTGTTTGTCTTGGCATTCAGTTGGGCTACCACTATCATAGCTCAACAGGTTCACACGTATGTAAGTGTCGATTCACTTCAGGTCGGTGAGCTGTTTACCTACACGATTGTTTTTGATGGCTCTTACGAAAACATCGAATTTCCCGCAGAAGATGCATTCGAACAAGATCTTACAGTTCATTCAGTTCAACGATATCAATCTTCAGCCGGACGAGATAGTGTTGTCTATACTCTACAATTTTTTGCTATTGAAGATTTGACAATCGACCGTAAACAGATCCGTGCGCTTTCAGAAACCAGGGATACAACGTTTACTACCAATCCTGTCCCTCTCTATTTTAAAACAACGCTGGCCGCCGAGGAGGATGAGTTCAGGCCAATGAAACCGATCTTTTCATTTGCCCGTGCCTGGTGGCCTTATATTCTTGGTATACTTCTTCTGATTATTGCCGTTTATTATCTCTACAGGTGGTACAACTCACGCGAAATTCCCGAAGAACCTGAACCCGTTGAGCCGCCAGAACCATTCCAAGATCCGCTTGAACAACTCAAAGAGACCATTTCCCGTCTATCTGATGTCGAGTCCCTTCAAACCGATGAACAATTTGAACAATTTTACATTGAACTTGGAGATTCAATTCGGCACTATTTAAAACGAGTTTACGAGTTTCAGGCTTTGGAAATGACCACAACGGAAATCACTCTGCATTTACAAGATGAACATGCTCCCCCGAAACTTATCTCAATTACCCGCAAAGTTTTAAATGAAGCGGATGTTGTAAAATTTGCGAATTTCAGACCCGGAACGGA
>CAYRDO010000414.1:0-1712 GCA_964422985.1 uncultured Rhodohalobacter sp.
CAAGATGAGCAATTACTGCAAATCTTGTGAGTACAGCATCACCAAAAAGACCGGAGGGGATGCGTGTCCGTACAACTATCTTTACTGGAATATTGTGGATCAACAGAGGGATACGTTTAACGACAGCGGGCGGGTGAATTTTATGGTGAATATGTTTGATAACAAGAAATCGGAGGATGAGAAAAAGGCGATTCGGGAATCAACGGAAAACTTTTTGAGTGAACTGGAAAGAGAATCCTGACGCGTTTACCGGTTAAGAACCTTCAAGCGTCCGTAGGTACTTGAAGCGTTCTTTTGACAGGTAATTCGTGACGCTTTAAGGGCTTCCGCCCGATGTGATCGCGCCTTCAGACGCTTCAAGGTTACTTCTTCGGTCAACCGGTAAATGTGCAATCCTGATTTTTTCCCTGAAATGTGAGATCTGCTCTTTAAAACAGCTCATAAATTGTTAACTTCGCAAAGCATAAAACAACCGAAATGACATGAGTGATACGATACGCGAAGTTACATTGAGAACGAAAGGCATTCTGCCTGTTCAAAAATTAAAAATTTTAGCCGGAGCCGGTATTATTTCCGGAGTGGATGGGTTCCCGATTGAGGAAAATCAGTTTCAACCGAATTCGATAGATCTTCGGCTTGGAACGAAAGCTTATCGTGTGCGAAGCAGTTTTTTGCCTGAAAATGAGACGGTTCAGGAGAAGATTGATAAATTGCATCAGTATACATTTTCGATTGAAGATGGTGCCGTTCTGGAACCAAATTGTGTATATATTATTCCGCTTTTGGAAGAGGTCCGCTTGCCTCATACGCATCATTCGGCTCAGAAAAATATGTTTAACAGCAATGGGGCTGATGATCTTCGACTTTATTCTGAAGAAAACTTATCAGCCAAGGCAAATCCCAAGAGTACAACGGGTCGGTTGGATATATTTACGCGTGTAATTACAGATCACTCACATCGGTTTGAGGAAATTGAACCGGGATATCATGGGAAGTTGTATCTCGAGGTTGTGCCGAAATCATTTCCAATCAAAGTGAGAACAGGGCATCGGTTGAATCAGCTTCGAATTCGTCACGGACATACGGTGCTGAGTGACCAGGATATTTTGCGAATTCATGGAAGTGATCCGCTTCTGTTTGATGGAGATGGTCAGCCGCTGCCGCTTTCATCCATTAAAGTGAATAACGGTCTGTTTATGAGCGTAAATCTTCGGGCGGATGAAGACGATATTCTCGGTTACAAAGCAAAAAAACATCGCGATTTGATCGATCTGGATAATATCAATCACTATGAAATAGCTGATTTTTGGGAACCGATCATCGCCCGGGATGATGAGCATCTGATTCTTGAACCGGAAGCTTTTTATATTTTTGCATCCAAAGAGCGGTGTCGAATTCCAAAGCACCTCGCCGCTGAAATGATCGCCTATGATACTGGATCAGGGGAATTGCGAACCCATTATGCCGGTTTTTTTGACAGTGGATTTGGCGGATCTGTGAGTGATAAAGGAGCCAGAGCCGTTTTGGAAGTTCGCTCGCATGATGTACCATTTTTGATTGAACACGGCCAGACCTTCTGCAGTATGAAGTTTGAGCCGAACACTGAAATTCCCGAATACATTTACGGAACGGATATCAAGAGTAATTACCAGGGGCAGGGGCTGAAACTTGGAAAGCATTTCAAGCAGAAATAAGCATGCCGGTTGATCGCT
>CAYRDO010000415.1:0-1068 GCA_964422985.1 uncultured Rhodohalobacter sp.
CGTTTATTCAAATCATGTAAATTCGCGGTCAGGTGGACACACCCCGAGTTCATTCGCTGAACGCTCATTTCACTTTCCCCTCTCAAAGGGGAGAAAACTATCCCTTCAACTTCTTTAACCGTAAGCTTACGGCTTGTTTATGCGCATCCAGGCCTTCAAGTTCTGCAAGACGCTCAACTGTCGGGCCAAGGTTTTGCAGCCCTTTTTCCGAAATTTTCTGCATCGTTATAAATTTTTGAAAACTGCTGAGTGAAACTCCGCTGTACATTCGTGCATACCCGTATGTAGGTAATGTGTGATTCGTTCCCGATGCGTAATCGCCCATACTTTCCGGCGTCCACTGACCGATAAAAACTGAACCGGCATTGGATACTTTTTCAGCCAAACGGCCGGCATCTTTTGTATTTATGATCAAATGCTCGGGGGCGTATCGGTTCGAAAACCGAATCGCTTCATCGCTATTTTCTGTGACGAGAATAAAACTGTTATCTATGGCTTTGGATGCGAACTCTTTCCTTGGCAGTGAGTCCAGCTGTTTTTCAAGTTCATCAGATATCGCAGTTATATCGGTGTCTTTTGTTGCAACCAAAATCGCCTGGCTGTCGGGTCCGTGTTCAGCCTGGGAGAGCAGATCAATAGCAACAAATTCCGGATCAGCAGTCTCATCGGCAATCACCAATACTTCCGAGGGACCGGCCGGCATATCGATGGAGATCATCGCTTCACTGTTTTGCAAAATCATTTTAGCGGCGGTTACATACTGGTTCCCAGGACCAAAAATCTTATCTACCTTTGGGATGGATGCTGTACCAAACGCCATTCCGGCGATCGCCTGAGCCCCTCCTGCTTTAACAATTTTTGCCACCCCGGTCTTCTGAGCAACATACACTACCGGATCAGGAATGGACCCCTCTTTACCGGGCGGTGTGGCGAGTACAACTGTTTCACAACCGGCTATCATCGCAGGAATGCATAACATCATCGCTGTGGATGGCAGCGGCGCTGTTCCCCCGGGAATGTACACGCCTACTCGCTCAATCGGTTTTGCAACCCGCCGGCATATAACAC
>CAYRDO010000415.1:1078-1709 GCA_964422985.1 uncultured Rhodohalobacter sp.
TTGTGTTTCGATCTCCAACTCCTCATAAATCTGCGCTTCATGAAATTTAGAAATATTATGCATTGCCTGGTCAAGAGCCTTTTTCACATCATCAGAAAGATTCACCGATATAGAATTGGGATCGACAACAAGCGGATCGGGATCAACTCCATCAAACTTTTTACTGAATTCCCGAATCGCCTGATCGCCGTTCTTTTCGACCGCATCCAAAATTGGCTGTACCTGCCCAAAAACGGCACTGAAATCCATTTTCGGCCGCTTGCAGAGGGCTTCAATCTCCGAATCGGAAAGTTTATTATAGGTATATGTTTTCATGAAAATTTAGTATTGAGTATCGGGTAGCAAGTATTGAGTATATTGAATCTTGCTACTTAATACTGCTTACTTGCTACTCTTTAAGCGATCATACTTTCAATAGGCAGCATCACAATTCCGGTCGCACCGGCTTCTTTCAGGCGCTCCATCACATCCCAGAACGTCGACAGTGGAACAACCGTGTGGATGGCCACCATACCGTTATCGGCCAAAGGCATTACCGTCGGGCTTTTTAGAGAAGGAATGATTTCCTTGATTTCGGCGACGGATTCCTGTGGCGCATTCATCATAATATAGCGGCTTTTTGCCGCTTTCT
>CAYRDO010000416.1:0-1699 GCA_964422985.1 uncultured Rhodohalobacter sp.
GTTCATATCTATGTGGGGAAAGCCGGGTTTCTGAAGCATAAAGGAACATCCATTAGTGAAGGCATTGAAAATGAGATTAAAGCCTTGACAAAGAGGGGACGCACGGTTGTGTTGGTAGCACGTAACAACGAACTGCTTGGAGCAATCGGGATAGCCGACCAAATGCGCCCGGAAGCCCCGAAAATGATATCGAGGCTCCGCAAAAATGGCATTGAACACATCGCGATGCTTACCGGTGATGCCCAACCTACGGCCGAAGCCATTGCCGAAGAGGCAGGTATAACGGAAGTGCATGCAGGCATCCTGCCGGAAGACAAAAACGATATTATCCTTGAAATGCAACAGCAAGGACACCAGGTGGCAATGATAGGAGACGGCATCAACGATGCCCCGGCTCTTGCCTCAGCCGACATCGGCATTGCCATGGGCGCAGCCGGAACTGACGTAGCCATTGAAACAGCTGATATTGCCCTGATGTCGGACAAACTAATGAATATACCGGAGGCACTCCGCCTGTCATCAAAAACACTGAGTAATATTCGCCAGAATGTAGCGATTGCACTAGTGACAGTCGTAGCCCTATTGGCTGGGGTATTTACCGGTTCCGTTCACATGGCGGGCGGCATGCTAGTTCATGAGCTGTCCGTAATGGCGGTGATCCTTAATGGCATTAGGCTAAGATGGATTTAATCGGTAAATTCAGTGACCTGAACAAATCAAAAATATAGTATTACCCTTTGGTCAGCCGGATTGGACAAACGAAGCTGCCATCTGCCACAATTTAGGTAAAGAGTTTTCTGTATAGGATTTAAAACGAGTCCTTGAGAATTCAGTTGATCCAAACTCCTACTCAGCAGCTCGGAAGAGATTTTGAAATTGAACAAAATAAGAGTTAGAAACTCCTACAAAATAAATACTAAGCTTGGCAATCATTCATCAAGCAAAGTGGCTTTTTTACTTGACTTATCCCCTCCTGAGACATTAAAGACTACCGTAATCACAGTGAATCGATAACCTTCTTAAGAAGTCCCTGAACTTTTTCTGCAACTTCTCCCAACTCATCATTTTCAATTGCCTGCATCGAAGCTACCGGATCTACAGCAGAAACTTCCACCTCTCCATTCTCATGTTCCTGCACAATAACATTACATGGCAACATCAATCCAATATGAGGCTCCGCCTGTAGCGCTTTGTGTGCCAATGGCGGATTGCAGGCTCCCAGAATTTGATACTTTTTAAAGTCTACATCCAGTTTCTTTTTGAGGGTGGCTTTAATATCAATTTCGGTTAGTACACCGAATCCTTCCTCTTTTAAAGCAGCCGTTGTTTGGTCGATAGCTTCTTCAAAGGACACATCTAATTTTTTGCTAAAGTGATAAGACATAATAGTACTTGCTTGATAATTAAAATTGTATTGGAATCATACTGTTGAGATAGTAACCGTTATTAACGTGTTACTTATCAACGTAAGAAGAATACATCCATACCGATTTCTCTTGCTCTCGGATGTAATCACTCATCAATGCGTTGGTTCCTTCATCACCGGCTTCGTCAGAAAGTTCCAGTATTTCACGTTGCAGTTTCAGCGTTACTTTAAAAGCATCTAAAATTTCGTGAACCGCCTTTTCCCCCTCCGAAACCTGTGTGCTCTCTTTTATATCAGATAATTCCACATAATTGGAATACCGATGGTCCGGTG
>CAYRDO010000417.1:0-1683 GCA_964422985.1 uncultured Rhodohalobacter sp.
ATTTTCAAGAATCATCTTCTCATTCGATTCCTGTGCACATAACAAAGCAGGACTTAGTAGTATGAAAAAAAGAATTATGGTACGTGACATATTCATAAGTTGAACGATTTGAAAAGAAAAACCGGTTTTACAATCTAACAAATTGATGAAAGAACCTCCTCAAAAAAGTCAGCATCCGGAAAGTTAAATTTTGTTGATTTTCAGAAAATAAATTGACTCCGTACGTACGTCTTATTAAAATAAGATTGGTAATCTTTTCTCTCAATTAGCGGGTGATCCTATGAACACTCATTCTTCTTTCCGACTTATATTTATAAAGATGTACCTACTCTTTTTGTTTGTTCTTCTGGCACCATTGCTTCTGTTTGGCCAAACATATACCCCGAAAAGCCTTCACAACGGCCCCTCCTGGTCGCCCAACGGAATGATCATTGCCTATGCAGCTTCACATTCCGGAGATTTTAATGTCTATACAATTGATATCTGGAGCCTGGAGCAGCAACAAATTACCGATCATCCGGCGAATGATATCTACCCGGAGTGGGCGCCCAATGGCCGGTGGCTCGCATTTTATTCCGATCGCCCAAGTGAGATCCCCCCATTCCCACCCGATACGGTTGTGTATAATGTGAAGGGTTTATACGAAACCTATGCGCGGGACGGATACCGCCCTTCGTGGGCCCCGGATGGAGATACGATTGTTGCACATTTCAGAGATGAGCAGGGCGATTATGAAATTTATACGATGAACAGACAAGGTAAGGATCGGGTACCGATTACAAATAACCTGGCAACGGATGTTCATCCAAAATTTTCACCGGACGGAAAAAAAATCGTCTTTATCTCCGACAGGGACTACAGACCCGAAATCTATGTGATGAATGCCGACGGCTCGGATCAAAAACGGTTAACGGATTCTGACTCGTACGACATAGATGCCGTTTGGTCGCCTGATGGAAAAAAGATCGCCTTTATCTCCAACCGTCTTGGCTCGTTTGATGTATTTGTGATGAATGCCGACGGTTCTGATAAACGATTGGTCACCGAATCTCCCGCCATTGATATTGCCCCGGTTTGGTCGCCTGATGGGGAAAAAATCCTCTTTTCATCGAATCGATCCGGTTATTTTGATCTGTATGTGACAGACAGTAATGGAGAAAACATTGAGCAACTGACCGACTCTGATTATCACGAATTTTACGGGTCTTGGTCTCCAAACGGCAGCCGGATTGCCTACCTGGCTACTGAACATGGCGAACCACATCTCTACCTGATGAATGCTGATGGACGACGTAAGAGACAGTTGACGAGATAGTACTTTTTTAAAGAAAATCATTGAGAAACGTTGCACTCTTCGTAGTTTTCCCACTTCATAATTCTAATCCAATTCCCATATCTTTAGACCTTAAACCTTGAACTTTAAACCTTCGCCGGGAATGCCTAAAGAAGTAGAATCCTATAATCTTGGAAATGTCAAAGTTGTGATTACTGAGACGGAAGATCCAAATAAACTAAGTGTGGATTGCAACGACGGAAATTATCACTCCGAATTCAAGGTGAGCCGGTACGAGTTCAAAAACTACAAGCGGCATATGAATCAGAAAATTACAAAGGCGTATAACCGGCAGTATGAGGAGGAGTAGTTTCGAACACATAAAGTTCGTCATTCTGAGCCCCGGCGGT
>CAYRDO010000418.1:0-1665 GCA_964422985.1 uncultured Rhodohalobacter sp.
ATTTTTCGTCTGTTGATCGATCTCAATCAAGAGTTCGGGCACCATAAAATAGAGATCCGGCGCCTCAATAGGGTCGCTGTTTAGGGACTCCAGTTTCTCGATATGATTTTTCAAATCATATCCAAAGTATCCAAACAGCCAATCATCATGCTCTCTTCTAAATTCCTGTAAAGCTTCCCAAGGATTTCCAGACTTAATTATTTCTTTTCCGTCTCGAATGATAGTAATCTCATTATCCCGTGCTTTAATTTCCGCTTTGGGTAAAGCAGCCAAATAAGATTTTTTAGACCACGAGTGGTCGTCAGATTGGGATTCGAGAAGAATCACAGAACCTTGATCAGCAAAATATTTGGCTAACACTTCGGGATTTATGTTCATCAAGAATCCAAAGGTTTGAGATTCATATATCTAAAATCCACAAAACGATTCCGGAGCTTTTTTAATAGTTCATGATCTGCATCAAACAACTGTTGATCTATTTGGCTGACCGGTAACACTTCACGAACAGAATTACTCACCCAAACAGCATCAGCATCCAAAATATGATCTAACTTAAACTCACCTTCAATAACGTTTTCAGCTAATTGCAATATTATATCTCTGGTTATGCCCGGGATGAGATCACAGTCTGCTGAGGGTGTGAAGAGGTCATTACCCTTGACCCAAAAAATATTAGCGATAGTGGTTTCCGAAACCCATCTGTCCATTGTTAGCATCAGGGCATCATTAGCTCCCTTTTGAGCGGCTTCCTGAGCCGCCAGAATATAATTAATGCTGTTGGTAAACTTAGCAGTCGAAGGCAATGATTCAGAAGGTATTCGCCGCGTTGAAACTGTGGCAAGCCTGGGAAAAGTAAAATTATCTGGACAAGATGAAGCTGTAATTGCAATGTGTGACTGGGCTTCTGGATCGGGACCAAATCCGCGACCTCCATCCCGCCATACCTGAAGACGAACGATGGCATCGGTATCCAAAAGATTATCTTCTTGCAGTAACAGATGGATATCGTTCTTCAATTGGTCAAAACCCAATTGCTCGTCTAAAGAAATTCCCAAGGTTTCACATCCAGCATGTAAACGTTCAAGGTGCTTCTGAAGAAAAAGCGTTTGTCCGGAATAGGTTCGGAGAGTGTCAAAAACGCCATCACCATACATCAATCCACGTGAAACAGCAGGTACCACCGGATCATCGGCGGAAAGGATTTTGCCGTCAAATATGATGTGGCTACTCTTATCTTCCATTCCTTAGCAGAGTTCGTAAACTGTCATACTGACTTTTGTCAGGGAATCCCAAAAAAACGTGCCTCATTTTCCCCTGGGGATCGTAAATCATTTGTGCCGGTAATCCTGGAATATTGAATGCCGAAAATTGATGAGAGCCCGCTACAAACTGAAATGGGAACTGGTGCTGTTCCATATAAGAAATGACCTCCTCTTTCTGCATGCCCACAGCAGCGGCAATGACTTTTAAAGAATCTGAATATTGATTTTGAATTCGTGTTAGCTCCCGATGAGACTCAAGTGAAGCATCCGACCAAGTAGACCAAAAATCTAAGACTATAACCTGCCCATTGAAATCAGAAATTCTGAGACTATCATCAGTCTGCACTTTTGACCACCAAACAGTACTTAAGGAATCCTGAGACATCATTCGTGCAGTAAAATC
>CAYRDO010000419.1:0-484 GCA_964422985.1 uncultured Rhodohalobacter sp.
TTTCCTTCCACTTCCTGCTCAATGGATTCTAAAATTCCGAGATTGTCAAAAACGGCTTCGAGATCGGCCTTTAAATCAAAGATGGAGAAGGCATGTTCATCCCCCTGCCAGTTATCTTTCTGAGACTGGCCGCAAATTCCCATATATAAATGCACATGCTCTTCAATACCGTCAATCCACGTTCCTTCATTACTATTTTTGAAAACGTGACCAATTTCAAAAAAACGAAGATGTGTGGCATTTCTATTCAGATTGTATTTCAATGCTTTTAGAAATCCACCGCTTAAATTGGGGCGTAACGTAGTATTTTCTTGAGATACTGGATTGAGCGTATGAACCTGCGATTCTTTATCAATTAATAAGTTCGCTTCTTTTTCGGAGAGTAGTGAATTGGTACTGATCTCTTTGTACCGCAGTGATTTAAGAAGCTCCCGAAGTCGCTCTTGGAATGTCTCCTGATCAGATAGAACCTCCGGTGATGTAA
>CAYRDO010000419.1:494-1651 GCA_964422985.1 uncultured Rhodohalobacter sp.
AGGAGGGACGGGGAATATTATTGTAATCAAATACGCGCCCGACTTCTTCAATCAGATCGACTTCCCGGGTAATATCGGGACGGAAGGTTGGGATTTTACAATGAAGTGTCTCATCGTCATTGGAAAGAACCCGTATTTCGAGTTTTGTAAGAATATCCTCCACGGTTTCTTTCTGGAGTGATGTTCCCAATAGTCGATTCACTCGAGATACACGAAGATCCACTTCAACCGATTCCGTTTTTACCGGATGAACATCTACCACATTCTTGTTGATGGTTCCACCGGTCATTTCAGCGATCAATTCTGCTGCACGCCATGCTGCTTTTTGCTGAATAGTTGAATCAATTCCGCGTTCAAACCGATAGGAGCTATCTGTTTGCAGTGCAAGGCTTTTAGATGTTTTTCGGATGGAAGAGGGATCGAAATAAGCGCTCTCAATCAAAATCTTGGTTGTGCCCTCGGTTACTTCGCTGTTTTCGCCTCCCATCACACCGGCAATGGCAACAGGACCGTTTCCGTCACAAATGAAAAGGGATCCCGCCGGGACGGTTCGTTCAATGCTGTCGAGAGTTGTAAATTTCTTCTCTTCATCGTAACTCTTCACGATGATCTCTTTTTTACCAATCAGATCATAATCAAAAGCATGCAAAGGCTGACTAATCTCATGATTGATGAAATTTGTGATATCAACCACATTATTGATCGGTCGCAAACCAATCGCTTTTAAACGTTTCTTAAGCCAATTGGGTGATTCTTTGACTTCAATATTATCAACTATAATTCCAACATAGCGGTGGCATTTCTCTTCATCCTCAATCGAGATCGCAATTTCATTGTTAGAGCTGTTTTCTTTCTCCTCAATTTCATCATAAGGATTTTTCAGATCACCACCGGTCACAGCCGACAGATCTCGTGCCACACCGATATGACAGGATGCATCCGGCCGGTTGGGAGTCAGAGCCACTTCAAAAATGAAATCTTTTTCTACGTCAAGTGCTTCTTTGAGTGGTGTTCCAATATCCAAATCATCGTCCATCACCATAATGCCGGAGTGATCGTCACTCAGCCCAAGTTCAGACTCCGAACAGATCATACCGTTGGATGTTTCGCCACGAAGTTTCGCCTTTTTGATCGTGAGATAGGAGCCATCTTTCATT
>CAYRDO010000420.1:0-1640 GCA_964422985.1 uncultured Rhodohalobacter sp.
TAATGCAGGCTGCCGGCGAAAACCTGGCCGATGGACGGGTCGACAATGAAGACCGTCTTCGGTCTTATGGACGCCATATACACAGTGAGGCACTCCGGCTTAAACGTATGATTGAGAAGCTGCTGGATGTAGCCAAGGCCGATGCCAGTCAGTCAATCGTTGAACCGAAGCCAGTGAATCTGCATCATCTGGTAACAACCTATCTGGAAAACCACAAGAACTATATCAACAACAAGAATTTTACGCTTAATACAGAGTTAGAAGAGAACGTCCCGCCGGTCATGGTTGACAAAGATAGTTTTAACACTATTCTCGGTAACTTGATCGAGAATGCCATAAAATACAGTGACGATGAAAAATATCTGGGGATAAAACTGGATCGAAACGACACGCACGTTCGCCTTACAATTACTGACCGTGGTGTGGGAATACCCAAAAAATCATTAACACACATTTTCGAGAAGTTCTACCGAGTCGAAGATTCCCTTACAGCCCAAACTAAAGGGCACGGCCTTGGACTCTCAATAGTCAAAAACCTGGTGGAATTGAATGGTGGGAGCATTGAAGTGACCAGTGAAAAGAATAAAGGGTCTGAATTCATCGTTGAATTTCCGATTCTGACGAACTCGCAGAATGATATACCTGTTTCTGCGGATCAAGACCTGCAACGTGAAAACAATAAGCAAGATCAACCTCAATATGTCGGATAGCTCAAAAAAAATTGTAATCGTCGAGGATGAACCCAGTCTCATCTTTACGCTACAGGATACACTGGAAAACGAAGGATACGAAGTTTTTATAGCTGAAGAGGGACAACAGGCTGTAGAAATTGTAAAGAGAGAAAATCCGGACCTAATGCTGCTAGACCTGATGCTACCTGAAATGAGCGGCTACGAAGTCTGTAAAAAAGTGCGTGACATGAGTTATACATTTCCAATTATCATCCTTACAGCCCGGGACCAGGAAATTGATAAAGTAACAGGACTTAATATTGGCGCCGACGATTATATGACTAAGCCCTTTGGTGTGAAAGAATTGTTGGCTCGTATTCAAGCCCGCCTTCGTCGGTCTGAGACCTACTCAAAAGCAAAACCGATCAATGACCTTGAGCTCGATCCGGTAAAGCTAGACCTTAAAAATGCAAAAGCGATACTCCCTGATGGGGAAAAAGAGTTAACCACACGCGAAGTAGAATTAATCCGATATCTTGCAGCCCACGCTAATGAACCTGTTTCGCGCGATGCACTGCTGGAAAATGTCTGGCGGTATGAGCACAGTACAAATACCCGCACCGTGGATGTGCATATCTCGAAGCTGCGTTCCAAAATTGAAAAACAACCTGATGATCCACAATACCTTGTCACTCTACATGGAGTTGGATATATGCTTAAAATGGAATAGGTACCGTACTCTTTTATTAAACTCTCTCCCCTCTGAAGTCAGAGATAAACTTAACAAAACCCCGAATCTGGTTTTCCAACAACTGTTGTTGGAATGAATCCTTAACTCCCTCCTGCTCATCGAAATTCTCGTTGATCCTGGTAATGTATACGCGCTCCGGGCAGATCAAGGTATTCCGATAACTTGAACACTTGCTGTCATTGCTCAACAGCACGCAAAGACCCATTATCCTCTCCAAC
>CAYRDO010000421.1:0-1634 GCA_964422985.1 uncultured Rhodohalobacter sp.
TGAAAGATGCTGCTTCGGCTGCAGTGTATGGCTCACGTGCAGCTAACGGTGTGATCTTGGTTACTACAAAAAGGGGACAACAAAATGAAATGCAGGTTAATTACAGAGGATATGTTGGTTGGCAGCAGCCAACAGAACAGCCTGAATTTGTTGATGGTGGAGAGTTTATGAGGCTCGAAAACCTAGGCGCTACCAACTTAGACAAGCAAAGAATTTGGTCGGAGTCTTATATTGAGGAGTGGGAAGCCAACTATCAGACCAATCCTGATGAGTATCCCAATACAGACTGGGTAGACGTTGTATTTAGTGAACCGGGTTTTCAGCAAAGCCACCATATTGATATTTCTGGCGGTACGGATGTAGTTAGATACCTGGGATCACTTACCTATGATGATGAAAATGCGAATGTTCCAAATTTCAATTATAAAAGATATAACATCCGTCTAAACACAGATGTTAATGTATCTGAAAAATTTGATTTTGACGTAGATCTAAATGTTCAGCGAGCGGATGAAACAGAAACCTCCGCTAATTTTAGTAGCGACAATGTAATTCAGGGGGCCTACAGAATTCCACCGGTATATGCAGCAAAATATTCAAACGGTGGGTGGGGACCCGGTTGGAATGGTCAAAATCCTCTCGCATTCATTCACGATGGCGGGTTAGCAACAGATGAAACATATAAGGTCAATGGCAGGATCAAAGCTACTTTTCAACCTTTAGAAGTGCTGCAATTCGAGCTCATGTACGCACCAAAATATCGGTCGACCTTCTTTAAGGAAATGACTAAACAGTATGAAGTTGTTGATCCTGAAGGAAATGTACAGTTAACAAATCCTAGTCAAAATTCACTCTTTCAGCAATATGTGAGGGATTTCACACACAATGCAAATTTTACAGCTAAGTACCAGCAGAACTTTGGAGATCATAACATTGATTTTCTGAGTGGATATGAATTCATCGAATTTCGAAATGATTTCTTTAATGCATTTCGAGATAATTTTGCATTGCAAGATTTTGAACAACTCAATGTTGGTTCTGAAGCCAATCAACAAAACTCGGGTAGTGCTGAATCTTGGGCCTTACAATCTGTTTTTGGCAGAGTTAACTATGACTTCAAATCAAAATATCTTTTTGAAGCAAATTTGAGATATGATGGCTCATCAAGGTTTACAGAAGATAATCGCTGGGGTATTTTTCCTTCTTTCTCAGCTGGTTGGGTTATCTCTGAGGAATCCTTTATGGAATCCGTTGACTTGATTAATTCACTCAAAGTAAGAGGTTCTTGGGGGAAACTTGGTAATCAACAAATTGGTACTTATCCGTTTGCATCGATTATCGATCTGGGACAAAGTTTCGTTTTTGGTGGTAACACTGTATCAGGAGGTGCTCAATTAGATCTTGCCAACTCGAATATATCTTGGGAAGAAACTCAAACTATGAATATCGGTTTAGACCTAGCTTTATTAGAGGATCAAGTTAACTTCTCTTTTGATGTATTTGAGCGTACAACGACAGATATTCTGTTAGAATTACCGATTCCTTTAATTATCGGTTTAAATGCACCATTCCAGAATGCCGGAGAGGTGAAAAATACTGGATGGGAAATGCAGGCAGGTTATTCTGATAATGTA
>CAYRDO010000422.1:0-1626 GCA_964422985.1 uncultured Rhodohalobacter sp.
CGCGTCATTAACCGGTGTACCTAAAATAATGATCCGGTCTTTCAGCAACCGCGAGTAGATATCGTAAGCCCGTTCTCCTCTGTTGGTCGTTTCCACGACCATCGGAACTAAATTGTTGTTCTGTATCCGTTGGCTATCGTTCAATTCGGGTAATTCAAAAAGTGGTTGTTTGTTCATATCTAACTAAGAATATTCGTGAATTTTCCTTCTATTGCTTCTTCAGTCCTTTTCAGTGGCTTTGACTTTCTTTTCGTGTTCTTCCTGGTACTTTTCTTTGGAAATCTCGTTGATTTCGATCTCTTCGCTTAGCCGATCAAATACCTTGTTCTCTCTGATACTATTGCGCAAATTTTCCAACTGTTGTGGATTTTGAGCAAACAGGTTCCTCATTTGATCCACTGAGATACCATATTGTGCCGCCTGAGCAGAAAGGTGCTCATCTATATCATCGGGTTTTATCTCAATATCATCAAATTTTTCTTGCAGTTTTTCATTAATGAAGTACCATTTGGCATCCCGTACGGCCCGATCGCCAAGATTTTCTTTGTACTCTTCCGCATCAAAATCGGGTGGCAACTGGCCTTGATTCTGCTGTTTTACCCGTTCAACATATTGCTCTTTAAACTGCTCTATAAACACATCCGGAACCTCAAATGAATGAGCATCCACCATTTTATCTACCAAGTCACGCTTATACAGGTCATCCGCACTCTGGTCGTAGTAGTTCTGGATCTGGCTTTTAATAAGACTTTTGTATTCATCTACATTTTTGGCCTCTTCGTCAGTTTGCTCCTTAGCAAACTTATCGGTAAGCCTAGCCTTATTCGACTTTTCAACCTTCTTAACAACCAACTTAAACTTGTGCGTGTGGTCATCATGACCAATCTCCACATCTACCTCATCACCGGCTTCATGGCCCAGCAGTTTTTCTTTAAACTGTTCAGCTTCTTCATTATTCAGGTCAATAACTTCTTCAGTCTTGTTCTCTTCATCGGCGTTACCATCCTCATCAACGGGTATGGCATCAACAGTTACCCGGCTGGTTTCGGTAACTTCTTCATCTACCTCTTCCCAATCGCCCTGCTGCTGCAACTGCCGCTCAACCTCTTCCTGTACCTCTTCGTCGGTCACATCATGGACCATTTTATCAACCTCAATCTCACTTAAATCGACAAGTTCAAATTCAGGCCGGGCACCAATTTTAAATGTAGCTTCCAGTTCATCATCCTCCCAATTCATATCCAGCATCTGGCTTTCCCCGACCGGGTCATATTCGGGAACTACCTTATTTTCAAAAATTTCCTGCACATATTTTCCGATCTCTTCTTGCTCAATTTCATCTCCGAACCGCTTTTTAATAAGCTGAATCGGCACTTTGCCCGGACGGAATCCCGGCATATTGATCTGCCCCTGGTATTTTTTGTACGCTTCTTTAAATTTTGGGGCAAGATCTTCGCGCGTAGCAGATATTTTTACCTGCTTGTCGACCGAAGTTAAATCTTCAACTGAAATATCCACTTAAATTACTCCTGTATTTCTACTTACTTAATTTTGTTTATGCATTTCAAGGTAGACGAGAGTACGAGAGGGGGGACTCGAACCCCCACGCCAAAAAGGCACTAGATC
>CAYRDO010000423.1:0-1343 GCA_964422985.1 uncultured Rhodohalobacter sp.
GATACCGGAACCGCTGCGTGAATTCGGATGGCTGGTGCTGTAAAAGGGGATGAAAATTTTCTGTTGGTTCTCTTCTTTAATACCGGGCCCATTGTCTTTCACCTGGATGATAACGCGACCATCTTCATTGAGGCGGCTCCCTAAGCAGATTGTTGCATCTTCGGTTTCTGTGAGTGCACGAAAAGCATTCTTCGTGAGATTAATAAGCACTTGCTCAATCAGATGAGAGTCGGCTGTGACTTCTAATGATTCAGGTTCAACTTCTACTTTAATATTGACTTGCTGAGCTTCTGCTTCTCCTTTATTCAGATTCTTTACCCTCTGGAGTAGCTTCTGAACATTAAAGACTGTGAAATCCGGTTCCGGAATTTGGGTGAAATCACGATATGAATTAACAAACTGCATCAGTCCGTGACTTCGGTTGTTAATGGTCTCGAGGGCTTCTCTTACATCCTGGAAAGCTTCCTGGCCTATATTGTACGTTCCATTTTCAGGATTCGCTTTGTGTTTCAACATCATATGCACTGTATCCGAAAGTGAGGCAATGGGCGTGATGGAATTCATAATTTCGTGGGCCAGCACTTTCGTCAGATTCTGCCAGGCCTCCATCTCTTTTTCTTCCAGCTCAGTGTGGATGTTCTGGAAAGAAACCAGTTTGTACATATCATCATGCATGCGAAATTCGGTAGCATAGATGGCAAGCTGCATCACCTCATTATCCTGAGAGATTTGTATAAGTGTCCGGTTGCCGCCCCTAAGCCCGGTGACCGTATCAAAAAGTGGTTCGCTTATTTTCTTTAGCGATTCAATATTTCTGAGGGTTGGGATGTTAAAAAGTCGTTTCGCAGCCGTATTGATCAACTCTACTTTGCCATCTTGATTAAAGGAAACCAGCCCGATACCGATGTGCTGTACTACCGTCTGAAGGTATCGGTAACTCTCATGTTTTTCGGCACGTTCTTTTTTGAACTCTTCGATGACACGAGAAAAAGCTTGATTGAGCTCTTCAAAAGAAGATCCAAGTCCCCGATCAGTAAATGATCGCGAAAAGTCGGAGTAGCGAATGGAATTGAGAAAGCGGGTAAGTTTCTCATTGGTTTGCTCAACGTAACGAATAAGCTGTACTACCTGAAAAATGATAACAGCAAATAAAAGAGAAATCGTGACATAATACTCCGTGCGGAAAATTAAATATAGCCAAAGTGCAAGGGTGCCGGCCAGTAAACAAATCCGAAAGGTGACCCTAAAGCGAAAGTTTTTAATCATTTGGTTTGGCTATAAGTCATATTTTTCCATTCTGCGATATAAAGAAGCGCGGCTCAACCCCAGTTCGTCGGCCGATT
>CAYRDO010000423.1:1353-1620 GCA_964422985.1 uncultured Rhodohalobacter sp.
ATGCTTATCCAATGCTTTTCGGATCACCGTTTTTTCTACCTCCTCCAGATTATAATCATCAAAAACCATTGATGTATCATCATTTTGCATGGATGTCAGCAGAAAATCTTCGGGCTGCAATATTTTATGATCCGTCATGATTACGGCACGCTCGACGGCATGCTGAAGTTCCCGAACGTTGCCTGGCCACGAATACTTTTTGAGTTTGTTCAAGGCGGGGTCCGAAAGAGTTTGGATTTCTTTTTCATACTTTCCTGTGTATTCATT
>CAYRDO010000424.1:0-1599 GCA_964422985.1 uncultured Rhodohalobacter sp.
TAATATTCGGGATTTTTTGTTAATCATTTTGTTTTTTTAAGCTTTTGTTTTTTTCGTTCCTTCAACTGTAAGCTGAATGCCTCCGTTGTCATCCATTTCGGGATAACTAACACCTGAGAAAGCTTCATTCAATTCTGCAATCTCATTCATAATTTCACGACCGGATTCAAATGTCAAATCCAGCCCGCTTTGCTCGGCTACCTGTGTGATGAATTTCCAGACCGGCAGGCAGTCAATTTTATTCTCTTCTGTTCGCCAGTTATCGAAGTTTGTTCCGTATCGATCTGATCTGCCCTCAGACATTTCAAGGTCAAGCCGGCGGTTGGTATATTTGGTTTCTTTTGCCGGAATGGATCGCTGAATTCGTCCATCCACATTCACATAACTTGCGGCATGTTCAGCAATACAAGTAATCGGAACAACCAGATCAGCCGCTTTTGTCGTGTCAGAGTGATTGGTGGCAAACACAATCACAAATTTATCATTCAATTCCTCTTCAGATAAAACACCGCGATCAATTAACTGATCGTTTAGAATAATCAACAACCCGGCATTTTTAACAGATTTTTGGAGCGATTTTTTATCTTCTTTCTGGAGATTCAAAAGTTTGCATCCTGTAGTATTGGGTGCAAGATCATCAGTAATCAAAAATCCATCGCCTTTTCCTTCTTCAATATTTGGAGTGTACACAAGGCGATTGATTCCCATCAGATTCGCATATTTCCCTAATGCATAATTTTCTTCAACCGAGGTATGAGGACTGCCGATAAATAAAATTTTGCTGTTATCAGTCTCATTAATTTGTTCAGAAAATGTAGCGATGGCATTATTCCAGGATGATAAAATTTGTTCGCCGTCCAATTTTTGAACGGGACGGGAAACCCTGTTTTCATTGAACAGTTTATATGCATTTCGGGCTTCATCGGGAATCCAATGATCATTCACATGCTCGTTGTGCCGTGGAGTAATTCTGAGAATAAGATTATCACGTGTCCAGAGATCAATATTGGATCCCTTTCCATTCGTAATATCAATACTTGGAGTCTGGTTCATCTCCCAAACTCTTGCTTTAAACCTAAAATCAGAAGAAGTCAGGGCACCAACCGGGCAGATATCGATGGTATTCATTGAATAAGGATCGTCGAATGTACGTCCGGGAGCTGTGGTTGGATAGTTTTTGTCGCCGCGTGAGGTGATTGTCAACTGATGTGTTTTACTGATTTCCTCGGTAAATCGTGTACAGCGAGTACAGTTGATACATCGTTCGGCATCGAGAGTAACTCTTGGCCCGAGTTCTACCCGTTTGGGCTTGTGAACTTTCTTTACCTCAAACCGGCTTCCTTCAGGTCCGTATTTATAGGTTTGAATCTGCAGCGGACATTCACCAGCCTGGTCACAAATCGGACAGTCCAGCGGGTGATTGATCAGGATAAATTCGAGGTTGTCTTTTTGAGCCCGTTTTACAAGATCATCGGTTTCCTGGGTGTGGACGACCATGTCATCCGACATCGTGAGATTACAGGAGGTCTGTAGCTTTGGAAACCATCGAATCTGTTTTTCGCCGTTTTCATCCAGCTCGTATTCACCTGATTCTTTATC
>CAYRDO010000425.1:0-1589 GCA_964422985.1 uncultured Rhodohalobacter sp.
TGCTCAATTCCACAAATTTATTAAAGATTTCTACATTTTCCGGATGACGGTCGCCATGAACACGTGCAACCTTTAAAGCATAAGCAGAAATTTCATCCGTTTTTTTCCGAACAAATGTATGGTGGGTATTAATGATATAATCAATTAAAAAGGCAGGAGACCAGTCATTATAGTTGTGTTCACTATTTTGGGTATTGTCAAAAAGTTCATTGAGTTTCTCAGCAACAGACTGAAGCTGAATTCCTTTCTTTTCGCAAACATCTGCTAAAGGCTGTCCGCCACCGCAACAGAAGTCTATGCCAAACTCTCTGAAAACCCCGGCTGCGTGATAACTTTCGGCGACAATATCTCCGACTCTTTTGTTTTGTAATAATTCAATTTGCTTCATGATATTTCTTATAGATTTAAAATTTGCTCATCTCAACTCCATCAATTTGAAGTGGTAATAAGTTAGAAAGAATTATAAAAGATAAAAATGTCTTTTTTTCTTTTTGTATGAAATAGTGAGCGTAAATGATACCTGGGAAGGATGAGAGTGAGCATTAGAATCTCTCTAAAACACTTATATAACTTTGTAAGTTTATGTTTTCAATGTGTTTATTCCACATTTCCTTATTCTTTTCTGACAGTTGATTTAAATATCCGGACGTAGTATTATTCAGATAATTAAACAGTTATAAGAGTATTATATCTTTTAATATGAATAAAAACTCTCCTTCTCACCACTGGAAAGATACTCTCGCATACCTGGCCGCTGGCTTCATTTTTTTTGAAACATTGAGCGGACTTGCAATCTATTTCCTGCCGTTCAGCGTGGCAAACCAGGTGATGATTTTAGTCCACGTACTTGTAGGTTTCATCTTTTTGATTCCTTTTGCCTGGTACCAGGTGAAGCACTGGCTGAACTACCGGACACGCCAGATGAGCGATGTAAAACTGACCGGATATCTATCCATGATTGCAGTTTTGGTAGCCATCGTTTCCGGCCTGTGGTTGACCTGGCAGGCTGCGTTTGAAACGAGAATCAGTTATACATGGAAGAATATCCATCTCGTCTCCACATTTGTTCTTCTGGCAACGGTGTTACCGCATCTGCTGTTGATTGTAGTTCGAAATTTGAAAGCACGGTCAAATCCGGCTATGCAATCGAAACTGAAAGGGCAAAAGTCTTATGGTTTTAATAGCCTTTACCTTGTTCTTATACAATTTGCTGTCGTTGGTCTTTTTATGTTTGCTTACGAACCGCGCGAACTGCAGCAGGAATTTCCACAGGGTTATGAATTTCCCCATGGAGCAGATAATCCGTTTGCGCCAAGCATGGCCCGGACAACCACGGGCGGGGTGCTAGACCCATTGCTTTTGAGCGGTTCGCAATCGTGTGGGAGTTCCGGTTGTCATGAGCAGATCACCAAAGAGTGGGAAGTGAGTGCACACCGTTATGCCGCCGCCGATCCGTTCTTCAGGGCGGTTCAGGAAGCGATGGGGAAAGAGAAGGGTGCCGCTTCTACCCGCTACTGTGCGGGCTGTCACGATCCTATTTCACTGTTTGCGGGCACCAAAAACCTGTACAGCGACAACCTCACCAATAA
>CAYRDO010000426.1:0-1582 GCA_964422985.1 uncultured Rhodohalobacter sp.
AGGCAGCATGAGAAATGAGGGCAAGGTCCATCGCTTCCTGAACACTGTTGGAAGCCATCATGCCCATGCCGGTCATGCGAACGGCCATTACGTCGCTGTGATCACCAAATATGGACAGGGCGTGGGTCGCCACCGACCGGGCGGCAACATGAATCACCATTGGAGTCAGTTCCCCCGCAATTTTGAACAGGTTCGGCATCATTAACAGCAGCCCCTGCGATGCGGTAAATGTTGTGGTTAACGCTCCGGTTTGAAGGGCACCGTGCACAGTCCCTGCGGCACCTCCCTCACTTTGCATTTCCACTACATCGGGAACTGTTCCCCAAATATTTTTCTTGCCGGCCATGGTCCAGGCATCGGCCCATTCCCCCATTGGAGAAGCCGGTGTGATCGGATAGATGGCGATCACTTCGTTAATTTTATGCGCCACTCTCGCGACAGCTTCGTTCGCATCTAATGTAGTTGTTTTGAGATGTTTCATATTCCCTCCGGCTCTCCATTTTCGGGGTTCCTTGTCTTTTAAAATAATTGAAGAGAACCGCTTCCAAAACAAGGTATAATCTGAAGTCTGCATAGGGGAATTGCTTAGTTGTAACCCGGTTCGGTGAGCCGGGGAGAATATTTTGGATAAAGGAGAGAGCTCTGTGACCCGTTTTACATTGATGTAACCACAGCGGCACAGCGAATTCACAACCGCCATAAAGAGTTCTCATGGCAGAAACTTATCCGATACCAAAAGAGCAGGAATCTTTTCTCACTTATTTGCCCGCCGTGTACGCCGTGACTTCTTTGTGGTTTAAGTGTGAAGAACTTAAATGTACCAAATTAAGGGCGGCCTCTTTTTTATAATACCTTCGTGGTAAAAATCAGCGCAGTATAGCATCACAGGTTTCTGGAAGTCGTAAATGTTCTTACTCTTTCAATTTTATTGCGGTTTTGGAAATTATTTTTGTACTTATTAAAAGCTTCAAATTAAATCCTCACATTACCATAACTCTCTGATTTAAAAATCACTATGGCTACTCTGAATAACTTTGTCTTTTTTTTCATTATCCTGATCTTCCTATCACTGCAAACTGCTCAATCCGTTGCGCAGGTAAACTCCTCACAATCCCTTGCCGAACAATTGGGTTATCCCGCTGATGCCCGCCTTCTTATTATTCATGCAGATGATCTGGGTGTGGCTCACTCCAAAAATGCTGCCAGTATCTCGGCGTGGGAAGATAACGGAATCAATTCGGCGTCCATTATGGTGCCTACGCCCTGGTTTCCGGAAATCGCTCACTATGCTAACAAGAATCCTGAATTCGATCTCGGACTTCATCTCACTTTGACTGCCGAGTGGCAGTTCTATAAATGGGATGGTGTTCTGCCCTCAAATGAGATTTCCTCGTTGTTATCAGATAAGAATTACTTCTATCCAACTGTAGCGGATGTTGTAGCCAATGCCGATCCCACTGAAATTGAAAATGAAATTCGTGCACAGGTTGAACGGGCCTACCAGTTCGGGCTCAATCCAACTCATCTAGACAGCCATATGGGAACCCTGTTTGCCCATCCGGCATTTTTTGAAGCGTACCTG
>CAYRDO010000427.1:0-1570 GCA_964422985.1 uncultured Rhodohalobacter sp.
ATGATTGGAGCCAGTTGGGAGCAGGCTGATTTTTCCTACCAGTCTGATACAGAAATTGATAACAGAGATCGGCTCGATTTTAATGACACGATTCTCCGTTTACGTTTCGATAGTCCGGGCTTGAATCTAAGCATGGGTTTTGGCGGTGCACTTACCGGCATGGACGAAAGGTCGTACTTTAATGTTGCCGGCCGCATTTACAACAGTTTCCCGATCAGCCGGTCCCCTTCTTTTATGCTACTGTTGCCCCTTCAAATCACATCCGATTTGCAATCCGTACAGCAGAACAACTCGAATGCGGAATTTTTACAAAGTTCCCTGTCCATTGGGTCCGGTATTTCTACGCTGTTTTCCTTAGGCGATGCTGTAACTTTTAACCTCAAAGCAACACCAAATTATGGATTTAGTTATTCGCAAGGCAACCTTTTTGGAGGGAGTCTTTTTCGTGTGGATGGTAAAGGTTTGATTTTCATACACAATGTTTTTGGATCTCATGCACTTTCGCTGGGTTACCATTTCGACTACAGGAGCTATAACATAGAAGAGAATTTGAGAGATTATGATTATACTTCGCACTCCATAACTGTTGGATATGCATTTTAACCTATGAAGATTGAAAAGCTGCTTCTTGAATTTGAAAGTTTATGTGAACGCGGCGGATTTACAATCCGAAAAGAACGCGGAACATTCAAGGGAGACCAGTGCATTATTGAAGGAGAAAAACTTGTTGTGATAAACAAGAACAGGCCGGTTGAATCTCAAGCTGTGATTTTAGCGAAAGTGATTGATCATATCGGTCCTGATACTCTCTTCATTAAACCTGCAGTACGTAAAGAACTCGAAAAAATTTGGGAACGGCTTGAGAGGTTCGACCGCATCGAAGATGAATCGTAAACAAGAGTAACCTCAGCACATGAAATGTACATTTCTTGGAACCGGCACATCGATGGGGGTTCCCGTAGCAGGTGGATTTGGGCGAGAAAAAATCGGCACCGATCCGCGTAACCAGCGCACACGGTGTTCGGTATGGCTGGAAACAGATCAAACATCTGTTGTGATCGACGTAGGGCCCGAATTTCGTATCCAAACGATTCGATCTAATGTTCGTCAGATCGACCTGGTATTGATTACTCACGAACATATGGACCATATTGCGGGACTGGATGATCTCAGATCGTTTAATTATGCACAGCAATCACCTATCCCACTGTTCAGTTCACAGCGCGCTATTAATTCCATCAAAACCCGGTTTGATTATATGTTTGGCGTGGGAAAGTATCCCGGTTCCACGTCTCTCGATATGGAAGCGATCGACTCTGTGAAAAACTTCCGTGATCTCAAAATTACACCGCTCCCATATCACCACGGGGGAATTGAAGTGTTTGGTTTTCGGATAAATGATTTTTCGTATATGACCGACGTGAAAGAGATTCCACCATCGACAAAAGAGAAAGTAAAGGGGAGTAAAGTTCTTGTTTTGAGTGGACTACGGTGGGGGCCTGAACATCCAACACACCTGACCATTCCCGAAGCGATAGAGATAGCAGATGAAATTGGCACGCCCAGAACC
>CAYRDO010000428.1:0-1563 GCA_964422985.1 uncultured Rhodohalobacter sp.
ATCCTGCCAAATTCCCCGATACAGCCAAACATAACATTTTTTAAACCACTCCTCATTCTTCAACTCTTCAAGAACATTGAGCACCGCTTCCAAACAGATCCGGTGAGTTCCGTGCGGATCGGAAAGATCACCCGCTGCAAAAATTTGATGCGGTTTTATGCTTTCTATGGCCTTACGCACCAGTCCATAATCCTGCTCTGAAAGATTATTTTTCCGCACATGTCCCGTTTCATAAAAAGGCATTTCCAAAAACTGAACCTGGTCGGCATCCACTCCACAATATCGGCAGGAAGATCTTGCCTCTACTTTCCGTATATCACTTTTTAATCTCAGCATTTTTGGAGAATCCAAATCACCGGGTTCTTTTTCATCCAGCGATTCTAAAAGGGATTCAAAAAGTTTTTTCTCCTCCTCATCGTCACTGTAGTGCGATATAAAATCTGCATATCGCAACGCCTCGTCATCGTACACTGCAATATTGCCCGATGTTTGATAAACTACATGCACTTCATGTCCGTGTTCGACAAGACGCATCAGCGTGCCACCCATCGATACAACATCGTCTGCCGGATGTGGTGAAAAAACGAGTACTCGTTTTGGATGAGGTTTGGCCCTTTCCGGCCGGTTAGAATCATCGGCATTGGGTTTGCCGCCGGGCCAACCCGTAATGGTATGCTGCACGCGGTTAAAAATATGGATATTCACGTTGTAAGCCTGCCCATATTCAGTGAGAATATCACTCATTCCATGCTGATTGTAATCCTCATCGGTCAGTTTCAGGATTGGCTTGTCGATATGCAGGCTCAGCCATGTTACTGCTTTTTTGATTCGCTTTTCATCCCATTTGCACGGACCCACCAGCCAGGGTGTTTTTCGCCGTGTTAATTCAGAAGCAGCTGCTTCATCCAGAATTACTTTTGTATTTTCATGCTTTTGGAGGAACGTTGCCGGTATCTGCTCGCTGATTTCCCCCTCCAGGGCTTTTTTGATAATCTTTGCTTTTGGCTCTCCCCATGCCATCAGGTAGATCTTTTTGGCCTTCAGGATTGTACCCACTCCCATCGTAATGGCCTGCCGCGGTACGCGCTCTTCTCCGTAAAATGAAGCGGCTGCATCCGAACGGGTAATTTCATCCAGGGTTACAAGCCGCGTTCGTGTTTTGGCTAATGATCCGGGTTCATTAAAACCGATGTGTCCGGTTCGGCCGATTCCCAGAATCTGGATATCGAGTCCGCCTGCATCATCAATTTTTTTCTCGTACTCTTTGCAGAAATCATACACCTTATCTTTCGGGATCGTACCGTCCGGAATGTGAATATTCTTCCTGGGTATGTCTATTTTATCGAAGAGATTTTCATTCATAAACCGGACATAACTTTGAATCTCATCCGGATGCATTGGATAATATTCATCCAGGTTAAAAGTGATTACTTTTTTAAAACTTAGTTTTTCTTCCTGATGAATTCTTACAAGCTCACTATACACCTGAAGAGGGGTTGAACCGGTGGCTAGTCCCAAAACTGTATGTTGTCCGGTTTGATTACGTGCCTGGATCAGATTTGC
>CAYRDO010000429.1:0-1247 GCA_964422985.1 uncultured Rhodohalobacter sp.
ATCGTACCGATATTCACATGGGGCTTGGTACGTTGAAATGTCTCTTTTGCCATGGTTAATTAGGTTTTTATTATCCTTGTTGTTCTATTATTTCTTCTGCTTTTGAATCTGGAACCGCCACATATTCAGCAAACTCCATTGAATAAACTGCGCGTCCCTGAGTAATTGAACGGAGATCCGTTGAGTATCCAAACATTTCTGAAAGTGGAACTTTTGCCTTAACAACAGAACCTTCTGCACTGTTATCCATTTTCGAAATGATTCCTCGACGTCCGTTCAGATCGCCAATTACATCTCCCATATATTCTTCAGGAGTTGTTATTTCTACGGTCATTACCGGTTCGAGTAACTGTGGACCCGCTTTTCGTGCAGAGTTTCTAAATGCAAGCTTGGCACAAAGCTCAAAGCTAAATGCATCAGAGTCTACATCGTGATATGATCCATCAAACAATCGAACTCCAATATTTTGAACCGGGTAGTTCGCCTGAATCCCGCTCTTCATTGACTCACGGAATCCTTTTTCAACTGAAGGGATATATTCTCTCGGAATATTACCGCCCACAATCTCATTGATAAATTTGAAGCCTTCGCTAACGGTAACTTTCTTGTCATCGTCTTCATATTGATCGAAGTGCTCAATCGGTCCAATTTCAAACTGAACATCAGCAAATTTACCACGACCACCGGTTTGCTTTTTGTACACTTCCTGGTGCTCGATAGCTTTGGTGATTGTCTCGCGGTAAGATACCTGAGGCGCACCTACATTCGCTTCGACTTTAAATTCTCGTTTCAGTCGGTCGACAATAATTTCGAGGTGTAACTCACCCATTCCGGCAATAGTAGTTTGTCCGGTTTCTTCGTCAGTCTTAACCTGGAAAGTCGGATCCTCTTCAGCCAGCTTAATCAAACCGGTTGTAAGTTTTTCAGCATCCGCTTTTGATTTCGGCTCAACAGCCAGTTTAATAACCGGCTCAGGGAATGTAATTTTCTCAAGCAGTACAGGATTTTCTTCATCACAGAAGGTATCACCCGTTCCTACTTTCTTCACTCCAACAGCGGCCGCAATGTCTCCGGCACGAACAACATCAATATCTTTCTTGTCGTTAGCGTGCATCTCGAGGAGACGACCGATTCTTTCCCTCTCGCCTGTAGCGGAGTTCAGAATATAGGATCCTTTCTCAAGTGTACCAGAGTAAACCCGGAAGAAGGTCAATTTACCTACGTAAGGGTCTGTCATAATCTTAAAT
>CAYRDO010000429.1:1257-1560 GCA_964422985.1 uncultured Rhodohalobacter sp.
AAATGCCAGAGCTGAGAACGGAGCATTTACATCAGGCTCTCGTGTCATTTTATTATCAGGATTGCCCGGCTCGGTTCCTGTTACAGCTTCAACATCCATTGGGCTCGGAAGGTATTCAATGACTTTATCAAGAAGAATTTGAACACCTTTATTTTTCAGCGCAGTACCACAAAGTACCGGTGTAATATCCTGAGCTAGTGTTGCTTTACGAATCGCTGCATTAATCTCATCTTCAGTAATCTCTTCTTCCATGAGATATTTTTCCATCAGATCATCATCATTGTCAGCAATTGCTTCGAGCAT
>CAYRDO010000430.1:0-1545 GCA_964422985.1 uncultured Rhodohalobacter sp.
GGCTGATGCCCTGTCTTCTGTACTAACACTGATGAATCCAGAGGAGGGAATAAAGCTGATCAATCGTTTGGACCAAACCGAAGCGATCATTTTTGTGAACAAGAAGGGGAACATTCTGGAATGGAAATCGTTAGGCTTAAAGAAGCTTTTAAAATAATTTTGGAATTTTTAAGGGTTTTATTTAGTTGAATTAATAAGAAGCGCGAGAGGTAAAAACCCCAAAATAAAACGGAGAGCCCCCATGAATATCCGTATACGTGTTTTTGGATGGTTGTTATTTAGTATCGGTTCTTTTCTAACCTTTTTAGGACTGATGTCTGTAATTGGTATAGTGCATGTCCAAATAGAAGCATTCGGTATTAATATCGATACTCTGCAAGAGCGAATTGCCTGGATTGTCAGCTGGCTGGTAACTGTGATTACAGGTGGTCTGCTGCTTGCTTTAACAAGTCCCATTCAACAGGAAAAATCAGTTTGAAAGAATGAATAATAAGATCCGCGTCCCGACTATTCGGGACGCGGATCTGACATTCAAACTTCAAAATCATCAGCTTTTACGTAAGCATCTATCAACAGAAGCTCACCCTCTTTCCCTTCTTTTGATTTTCCGTGTTCCATCCCTACAATACCGTCAAAGCCCTTGTTGTAGATGTGTTTAAAGATGTTCCGGTAGTTAATTTCTCCGGTGTAGGGTTCATTTCGTCCGGGGTGATCGCCCAGCTGGAAATAGGGAATTTCATCCCAGGCCGCATCGATATTGGGGATCATATTCCCCTCGGTGATAGCCTGGTGGTACGCATCATACAAAATTTTGCAGGACGGGCTGTCCACGTGCTTACAAATGCGATAGGCTTGCGATGTTTTGGTTAGAATCATTCCGGGGTGGTTTCGCAGTGTGTTTAGCGGCTCAAGAACCATTACCAACCCGTGCGGTTCCAGGATCTCGGCAGCCCGCTTGAGTGCATCAATGACGTTCAGTTCCTGGTAATTCATATCCAGGCGGAGGTCGACATGGCCGGGCACAACCGTCATCCATTTGGCATTTACTCGTTTTGCCACTTCAACCGATTCCCGGACCTCGTCAAGAAATTGATCCCGATATTCTTTGGCTCCCGTGCTCAGGCTCGGTTCATTCCAGTAGATCGTGTGGGCCACAAATACACCCATCTGCATATTCAAATCGTCCAGTTTTTGCCCAATTTGTTCTTGTGTGCGGGTATTCCGGCCTTTCATTCCATTGTCTTCCAATCCGCGAAACCCGATGTCACTCATGAATTGAAGCTGGTCCATCAGATCCCGTCCTGCATGATTCTCAAACATCCCGAAGTGTGGCGCATATTTTAGTTTAAAATCATAGCTTTGCAAAATTTTTGACGCGGTTAAAGGTTTGGCTGTTTTTCGGTTAAAAGCTGTTCCCGTTGTAAGAGCCGCGCCTGCAAAAAGAGTGTTTTTGAGGAAGGTTTTTCGGTTCATAGGTATCGATTGAAGTTTGGAAAAACTCCGCCTTTGAAGGGTGTGAAGGGGGATGACGTTTCTAAACGCTGT
>CAYRDO010000431.1:0-1543 GCA_964422985.1 uncultured Rhodohalobacter sp.
GATCCAGACGTATAAATACGGTCCTGAAGGAAGCCGTTTTGAAGTGAAGAAAGTTCATAAACCAAAGCGTGTTCAACTGGGGCCAAGAGTTACACTCGATGCTGAACGCTGCATTAATTGTACGCGCTGTACACGGTTTACCGAGGAAATTAGCGGAACTCATCAATTGACAATTACTTCGCGTGGCGATAAAAACTATCCGACAACCGCACCGGGCAGAACGTTCGATGATCCATATTCGATGAATACCATCGATATTTGTCCTGTAGGTGCACTCACATCATCAGACTTCCGGTTCAAAGCAAGGGTTTGGGAAATGAACCAGACGCCGAGTATCGATATTACAAATGGAAAGGGCTCAAACATCGATCTCTGGACACGTGATAATCTCATCCTCAGGATTACGCCTCGGCATAATGAACATGTAAACGATCACTGGATTCCCGACGAAGCCCGCGATGTTTATGAACTATTTAACGACAACAGAGTTTCAAGGCCCGTCCAAAAACTGGACGGCGAGCAAATCATGTCTTCCTGGAATAATGCGATTGCAACGTTCTCCGAACAAATTTCCGAAACGGATAACAAGAAAATTTTGATGATTGGAAGCCCGCACGCTTCTGTTGAAGAAAATTATGTGTTTGGCAAGTACGCCAATCTTCTCGGGATCAATCGACCGGTTTATACTCCCGACATCGAAAAAGGCCGGGGCGATGACTTTTTAATTACAGACGATCGCGCCCCCAACACAACCGGCTGTAAGCTTCTTGATTTGCAGGAAAAAGACGCAGCCTCAATCAAAAAATCGGTTCGCGATGCTAAACTGGTAATCATTCTAAATGATTCTTTGATCGATCGCGGGGTTTTATCAGAAGAGGATTTAGAGGATAAATTTGTGATTGTATTTGCGACAAATCATACTGATACAACAAAAGCTGCTGACTTAGTTGTACCAATAACATGCATTGCCGAACATGCAGCAAGCTATGTGAATTTGGACGGCCGGATTCAGCGATCATTTCCTGCAAAAGAAACGAAGTATACCAACCGCCGGCTGGACCTTGAGATGTCTGAAGGCAGAACGGATCGATACGGCACCAATTTCGACAACTGGCAGAGTGAGGAAAACAAGATCGATTGTCTGCCGGTATGGAGATTTATGACACAGGTAGCCGATCAAAGTGGTCTTGATTTGTCATTTAACTCCGGGCGTGAAATTATGGAAGAAATTTCAGAATTGAATGGAGTATTTTCCGGCGTAAGTTATCCCGAGATGGATGACAACGGAGGAATTCAGCTTTCGGTTGAGGGTGTGAAGAAAACAAAGGCGTAAATATTAATTACAGTCATTCTGAGTTCAACTCAGAATCTCCATATGTCCAAACGGTCGGGAGATCCTGAATCAAGTTCAGGATGACCAAAAAAATCTTTTGGAATGGCAGAAGTTACCGTAACATCTTTTATAGTGCTCTTTGTAGCGTTATTTATGTTGTTGAATTCAGCAGCTCTTGCAGTTTATGCCGAGCGCAGAGTTGCAGCGTTT
>CAYRDO010000432.1:0-1535 GCA_964422985.1 uncultured Rhodohalobacter sp.
CATGATGATACGCTTATGGAAAAGTATCTCATGGAGGAGGAGATTACGGAAGAAGAGATTGAGAATGCGATTCGAATTGCAACGGTAGAGCAGGATATTACTCCTGTATTGTGTGGTTCCGCATTGAAGAACAAGGGTATTCAGATCTTGCTTGACAAGATTGTTGAGTACATGCCGAGCCCGTATGATATCCCGCCTGTGTCCGGTAAAGACCCTAAGGATCACAGCATAAAAATGGAGCGCGCTCCTCGTGTAGATGAGCCGTTTTCTGCGCTTGCCTTCAAGATTATGACCGATGAATATGTCGGTAAGCTGACATTCTTCCGTGTTTATTCGGGAGAGCTGGAAAAAGGTTCTTACATCTATAATGCTACCACTGGCAAAAGAGAACGTGTTGGACGAATCCTGGAGATGCATGCCAATGACAAGAAGGATCTCGAAGTGGTTCGAGCCGGTGATATTGCAGCTGCAGTAGGGGTAAAAGAGGTTCGAACAGGAGATACTTTCTGTGATGTAGATGAACCTATTTTGCTCGAAGAAATTACGTTCCCAGAGCCGGTAATTAAGCTGGCGGTAGAGCCTAAATCGAAGGCTGATGCTGAAAAGCTCACTACCGGTCTTGTGAAGCTGGCTGAAGAAGACCCTACTTTCCAGGTTGAAACTGACGAAGAAAGTGGGCAAACAATTATTGCCGGTATGGGCGAACTTCACCTTGAGATTATTGTTGATCGCCTGAAGCGTGAATTCAAGGTGGAAGCTAATGTTGGTAAACCCCAGGTTTCTTATCGAGAAACGATTACCACAAATATTACACACCGCGAGACGTACAAGAAGCAGTCTGGTGGTCGTGGTAAGTTTGCTGACATGGAGTTTGAAATTGCTCCGCTTGACTATTTTAAAGATGAATATGAAGAGGATGACAAGAAAGTAAGTGTCGATGAAGGCTTCATGTTTATTGATGAAATTGTGGGTGGTAACATCCCGAGGGAATTCATCCCTTCTGTTGAGAAAGGTTTTAAAGCCGCTATGAAGGGTGGAATTCAAGCAGAGTATCCTGTACAGAATGTTGGATTCCGTTTGTATGACGGATCTTACCACGATGTTGACTCCGATGCCTTTAGCTTTGAGCTTTGTGCCAAACTGGCATTCCGGAATGCAGCACGTAAAGCTAAACCCAGTATCCTTGAACCTGTGATGGATGTCGAGATCATAACTCCTGAAGAATATATGGGCGATGTGATTGGCGATCTTAACGGGCGGCGAGGCATTATTGGCAAGATGGATAATAATCCTGAAGGATCGGTAGTAACTGCAAAAGTTCCTCTTTCTGAGATGTTCGGTTACTCTACTGACCTGCGTTCTATCACTCAGGGTCGCGCTGTTTACTCTATGGAATTTGCTGAGTATGCACCGGTTCCTGATGCAATTGAGAAAGAAATTTTAGAATCAAGATCTTAAACATCATTAAATAAAATCTGTTATGGCAAAAGAAACCTTTCAGCGCACGAAGCCGCATGTTAATATTGGAACGATTG
>CAYRDO010000433.1:0-1533 GCA_964422985.1 uncultured Rhodohalobacter sp.
TCGCTCACATCGGCAAACGTCCCGTCACCCTCATTGCGAAACAGGTAGTTGGGAACATCAAAAGGCCTTACATTTTCAAAAATTTCGACCTGTCTTCGTATGGCTTCATTTGGATCTGAGGTTTGCTGAGTTCTGCTAATTTCGGCAAGATGATCATAATCAGTTCCCGCAATTGGAAACCCGTTGGTGATAAAAATATCTTTGAATCCATCGTTATCGAGATCAGCAAAAAGGGAGGCCCAGCTCCAGTGGGTATACGCCACGCCGGCCATCCGGGCCACCTCGCTGAAAATCACATCTCCCGATTTGCTCACGCCCAGGTTCATCTGCAGAGTATTCATGTTAAAATGTGGAAACAATCCCTGTCGTAACGATTCTGAATATCCTCTGTATGTATCAGCTCCGCTTACCCGTTTACGAGTTGTAAGATCCTCCGGCATCATATCGGACTGGAGAATATCGGGCCAGCCGTTATTGGTATAATCAGCCATATCAACCCCCATGCCTGAATGACTTGTGTGTCGAAGCCAGTGGGCGGCTTTATCGGTAAAAGAACCATCCTTATTATTGATGTATAAGACATCATTAGGAGTCATATCATTGGAGACGTAGATATCGGGCCAGCCATCATCGTTCAGGTCCGACACCGCAACCCCCAGCCCATAACCCAGCTTGCGAAGCATTCCGGCTTCATCCGAAACATTACTGAATGTACCATCACCATTGTTTCTGTAGAGACGATCAAGCCCGGACGAATTAAACGTCTCATTTTGACCTCCCATGGGTATCAAACCCGTTTCGCTACGTGAAAACTCTTCAGGAGAATTGTTGAGAAGAAACAGGTCCAGGTCGCCATCCCGGTCGTAATCTAAAAAAGCGGAATGCGTTGTAAAACCGGGATCATCAATTCCCCAGTCTGATGCCTGTTCGCTGAAAGTGGTATCTCCATTATTTATGAATAATAGATTCCTTCGGTCATCCTCATTGCTCCATACCGGTCCTGATGTGGAAAGATAAATATCAAGCCATCCGTCTGCATTGATATCAACGAGAGTTACACCGTGAATTCTTTGGTCTGTTTTGAACCCGGCAGACTCTGTGATATCGTCAAAAACGAACTCACCTTTATTCAAATAAATTTTGGGGTTTGTCATCGTTCCGGTCAGGATCACATCCTGCAGATCATCATTATTCAGATCTCCAATTCCGACACCACCGCCGTTAAAAATATATGGATCCAGAAGTGCATTGGTTGAATCGTCAGTTACAATTGTATTTTCAAATGTAATTCCGGTTTGATCTGATTCAAGTTTCTGGAATAGAGTTGCCTCATCGTCGGAACTACAATTGGTTAGAATGACACAGCCCAAGCAGAAAGCAACCAAGTAAAAGAGAGATTTTATATTTTTGAAGTAAACCTTCATAACAATCTTTTGACGAAAACCAATGGCTGCTAGTTGTTACTGTTGATTCTGAAAACTTGCGTGGAGTCGGCGCTGTTGGTGATGATGAGCCGTTGCCCGTCGGGGGTGT
>CAYRDO010000434.1:0-1531 GCA_964422985.1 uncultured Rhodohalobacter sp.
ATTATCACCGTCAAACTGGACAATCAGAATCGCTTTGGGATCGCCATCCAAAAAGAAGCGATTTTCACGCTGTTCGATATTGCCTTTTGTTGCGTTGAGGATAATATCGTCGACCAACTCAACGGCAGCAGGATCTTCCTTCACAATTTCGACCGTGGCTTCAAGTGCTTTTCGAATCGTTGAAAAATGAGGCGCTAAAATTATGGATTCAGAATCACGGGGTACGAGATTTAATTTTGCCGAAGCGGTCATGGCCAACGTTCCCTCGCTCCCGCACAGCAGTTCAGCCATATTGAATTTTCTACCCTCAGGATTGAACGGCTGCATTTCGCAGAGACGATCGAGAGCATAGCCGGTATTGCGCCGAATAATTTCGGAATGTGGATAGTTTCCCAAAATTTGATTGCGATGCTCACGAACGAGCGAAATTATTTCTCGATAGATATGCCCTTCAAGCGTATCGAGCTCCATTTTTGCTGCCAATTCAGTCTCCGAAAGCGGTTTAAAAGTAGTATGGGAACCGTCACTCAATACCGCATCAATTTCGAGGATATGCTCGCGGGTTGTTTTGTGTTTGATAGAAAAGATACCACAAGAATTGTTGCCGATCATTCCGCCGATCATGCAGCGATTGGTCGTGGCGGTATCGGGACCAAAGAGCAAGTTATATTTGCCGGTTTCCCGGTTTAAGGTATCCCGAATGACACCCGGCTGTACATGTGCAAACTGCTCGCTTTCATTGATTTCAATGATCTGATTCATATTGCGCCCCACATCCATGATAATACCACCGCCGGTCGTTTGTCCCGCCAGGCTGGTTCCCGCTCCCCGCGCAGTGATACTCTCGCCGTTTTCGCGAGCCCATTGGACAAGTCTTGCAATGTCATTTTTCGATTCCGGAAAAGCTACACCTTCGGGCAATTCCTCATAGCTGGAGGCGTCGTTGGCATACAGGCGACGGGTTTGGTCGTCGGTATGAATGTTGGGGGTGGAGAATTGAACAGATATATCCATAGGAGAAAGATATACCAATATTTAAATGCCTTTGCAACAATTCCATCGTGTCATGCTGAACTTGTTTCAGCATCTATAAAAAGGATAGGGAAAACCCTGACTGGGGTCGAGATCTTGTCAGGGTTATGGATAAATAAAATTATTATTACATAAAAGCGTTTTCGGCGCGCTTCAGAATCTCATCACCAATAGCAAGTCCGGCCGTTGCGGCGGGACTTGGGGCATTGAGGACATGGATTTCACGATTAGTAACCTCAAACTGGAAATCATCCAGAATTTCGCCATTTGGCTTCAGAGCCATCGCACGAACGCCCGAGGGAGAGGGTTTGAGATGTTCGGGGCGAATGGAGGGGATTAATTTTTGAAGTCCTTTCACAAAAGCTCTTTTGGAAAAGGACCGGTACCACTCATCCAATCCCATTTTCCAGTACTTTCTGGCCAGATTATAGAAGCCGGGAAAGTTGAGCGTTTCGATGGTTTCTTCCAGATCAAAAGAGAGCTTGTCGTAGCCTTCGCG
>CAYRDO010000435.1:0-1518 GCA_964422985.1 uncultured Rhodohalobacter sp.
TTATTGTTTTTCAATAATTTTGTTCTAGGTTTGTTATTGATAAACAATAATTTTAAACTGATGAAACCTCCCATCCTTCTAAAGACCATTCTGGATATTTGTTTTTTCTTGTTGCTGATCACTTTTGGCAGCGCATTAATCATAACGGCATTAACGGCTGCATTTGGAAATGAATTTATTCCTATCGAACTAAATGGGGGAGTGATTTCTGAATTTTCTCCCGTTGCACTCATTGTTATACTTGCCGAACTGGTCATTGGAGGATTATCAGTTTACACCGTGTATATATTGCGAAAATTTGTGAGGAGTTTCTTCAAAGAAAAGATCTTTACGCGCTACCAAATAGCTTCTTTAAATCTTATAGGGCAACTTATCATTATAATAACACTTGGACATGGTCTAATAGATCTCTTAGCCCTCATCTTTTTTGAGTCAAAAATCAGGGTGGGAATTGAGGTGGATTTCTCTTTTACTTCATTCTGGTTCATACTCGCCATTGGGCTCTTCTTCATATACCTGTCCAGAATTTTTGAGAACGCAAGACTTCTAAAAGAAGAAAACGAACTCACTGTTTAAGCTATGGCAATTCTGGTAAACCTTGATAAGATCCTGGAAAAGAGAGGGATGAAGAGCAATGAACTCGCAGAGAAGATTGGCATCACTACCGCAAACCTTTCCATCCTAAAAACCGGCAAGGCCAGAGCTGTGCGCTTTTCAACTCTGGAAGCCATTTGCAAAGAACTTGGATGTCAGCCCGGTGATTTGCTAGAATATGTGGAGGAGGAGTAGCTGTCGATTCTGCTTTATTTTTTAATTTAGGCTCCAAACCATATACCCATGCGATTTTTACTGATTCTTCTATTCTTTTCTGCAACTGGTTTTTGCCAAACCAACACGTATAACGTCTCATTTGATAATGCGGCGCACCACGAAGCTTTAATTAAAGCCACTTTCCCGGAGGTGAAGACCGATACGCTTTTTGTGAGGATGAGCCGCACCTCTCCCGGTCGATACGCACTCCATGAATTCGCGAAGAATGTCTATGGAGTCACAGCTACAGACGCGGCAGGTGATACGCTCCAAATAACAAGACCCGATCCTTATTCCTGGGCGATTACAGGTCATGACGGAACCGTTAATCTGGAATATATTCTCTTCGGAAATCGTGCCGATGGAACTTATACCCAGATCGACGAAACCCACGCCCACCTCAATATTCCCGCCACCTTCATGTACTCTGAAGAGCTGAAAGAACGTCCTGTAGAGGTCACTTTTAATACAGACAATAATCCGGATTGGAAGATCGCTACACAGCTGAAGCAACTCGATAAAAGAACATTTTTCGCACCCGATCTCTATTACTTCATGGACAGTCCCGTGGAGATCAGTGATTTTGATGTACGGGAGTTTGAGCTCGACGGGCAGACCATCAGGTTTGTACTTCATCACCCGGGTTCAGAAGAAGATTTTGATGAATATTTTGAGAGTTTATTTGAATCACTGTGCATCTGTGGCGAA
>CAYRDO010000436.1:0-1517 GCA_964422985.1 uncultured Rhodohalobacter sp.
ATAAAGATTCTGAGCAAAATGCAACAGTGAAAGGAAAAGCACTCTATGTAAATTCAACCGGAAATTACGTTTCTACGAATGGAAAAAAGCTCATCGCATTTGCCGGTGTGGATAATGTTGCTCTCGTTGAAACCGATGATGCCATTCTGGTCGTAAATCTCGATCAAGCCCAGGATGTAAAAGGAATTGTTGAGAATCTGAACGAAACTGAAGAGACGAAGAAGTATCTTTAATCTCCCCTTGAGGGGAGTCCGCCGGTAGGCGGGAGGGGTGTGAGGCTTCCCAATATGAATTTCCTTGTGAAGGGGGCAGGGGGATAGCCGCCTTTTAAACTGTTTCAAGTTTACAACTTGAAACCTGCTAGTTGATCTCAATCTCAAGCTGATCGTACGCTAATCGAATATGTTTGGGAAGTTTTTTGTTACTCTCCGCGTGGTTCACGTATGAATTCATATGGATGAGATACGTTTTCGGAGCGCCAATTTCGTTTGCAATCTCAACAGCTTCGGGGATGGTTAAATGAGTTGGATGCTCGGGCCCCCATCTCAACCCGCTTAAGACGAGTACTTTACTACCTTTAATTTTTTCCTTCGTTGAATCGGGGACATCTTTCACGTCCGTCATATAGGAAAAATCGTTGATACGGAAACCAAGCACTTCAATATCACCGTGTTGGTATGGGAGGGGAGTAATCGTGAGGTCCTTGAATGTTTGTTGTTCATCAATCACATTCATATCCAAAGAAGTAGATCCCGGATATTTCTTTTCGCCGAACATGTAATCAAACCGGGTTTTAATGGAATTGAGAGCTCGCTGAGAACTGAGAAGTGGAATCGGAGCTTTCTGAAAATAATTGAACGATCGAAGGTCATCAAGCCCGGCAATATGATCCATATGCTCGTGTGTAATCAACACAAGGTCGATGTGGCGAATGTTGGAGCGTATGGATTGAATGCGAAATTCCGGTCCAACATCAATTACAACAGAAGATTCATCCGTCTGAAGCCAAACCGAACATCGCGTACGTTGATTTCTCGGGTCGTTGCCAATTTTTTCCCGTCCAAATCCGCCGGCTACAGGCACTCCCATTGATGTACCCGTTCCCAGGAATGTGCATTTCATTTGTTGTGAATGTCTCTGTTTTTATGATTCATCTTCCATCTCATCAAACTTATCCAGTCGTTCCCAAATTTTTTCGAGCTCTTTGCGAACCGCCGGTTTGATATAAAGAGTATCCGGGCCGATATGGTCAATCACCCGGGCAAGTATAACGGTTTGCGATTCCACCGGCCGGTTTTTGTTGATCACCACAAGTTTCTCCCCTTCCATAATACATTGGTCTCCTCTAAAGGTCCCCCGTTCTTTTCGAATGGTAAACCCTCCACGCTGACATAAATCCTCAAGTTCAAGAAGTAGCTTTTCAAGCTTCATATGTTAAAATGCATATCCAATGGTTATAGAATGCGAAGTATAATCATAATCGTTCAAATTCCCTTCTATTCTGTATTTTCTGTAAT
>CAYRDO010000437.1:0-1514 GCA_964422985.1 uncultured Rhodohalobacter sp.
GACCTCCTGCGTGACAGGCAGGCGTTCTAACCAGCTGAACTACCGGACCAAATGATCAATAAGTCAATTTTTTGACAGACTCAAATATAAAGACCTTATACACACGAAGTCAACACAGATTCTAAATTTACCGACAAAAAATAAGGGCTCCAGGATCAACCGGAGCCCTTTATCGGGATGGGATGTATGTAAGGAAAACTTCTTATAAATTTTCTGAGATAGCGCTTGTCAATTCATCGCTCATCGGTTCAACATTACTCTTAAATCTTCTCACTACATTTCCGTTCCGATCAACCAAAAATTTCTCAAAATTCCATGAAATCTCTCCAGTAAAATCAGGGTTATCAGCGTTCGTCAGATATGTAAACAGCGGGTGTTGATCTTCGCCCTTCACAGAAACTTTCGAGAACATCGGAAACGACACTCCGTAATTCACTTCACAAAACTGAGCTATCTCTTCATCCGTTCCCGGTTCCTGCCCGCCAAAATTATTAGCCGGGAAACCGAGTACTTTAAATCCCTCATCAGAATAAGTTTCATACAGTTCCTGTAGTCCCTCATATTGAGGGGTAAAGCCACACTCAGAAGCTGTGTTTACAATTAACAGGAGATCGCCTTCATAAGCCGATAATGAAATGTTTTCTCCATTAATTGAATTAAGTTCATATTGATACACCGTTTCTGCTCGTTCAGTTACTGTCATTAAAAACGTAATCGATGTTAGTATCAGAAGTATTGTTTTCATAAGTCGTTCCATCTATTTTAGGTTAAACTATTTTCTGGCATCATATCATTCCAACAATGAAATATTATTCAAAAATAATTTCCGCGGCTATTCTACTTTGTACAATTTGCATTCTTTTACCAGGCACTGTTCAGGCCCAGATGTTTTCCATTGGGGGTAATGAACCGGATCGCAGGGAAGGAATTGAACTTTTTTCAATGATCGGTGCCAGTTGGGAGATTGCCGATTTTTCCTATGCGGGTGAAGGAGCACCTGATCAAGAACGGCTGGATTTTAGCGATAACATTCTCCGATTTCGGTTTGATAGTCCCGGGTTGGATTTAAGCCTTGGGTTTGGAGGATCTCTGACGGGAATGGATAATACATCGTATTTAAATGTGAGCGGACGATTATTTAACAGTTTTCCGATTACTCGCTCTCAATCGTTCATGTTATTACTGCCGCTGCAAATTAGCTCCGACCTGATGCAGGTACGCCAAAACCGTTCCGATGCCGAATTCCTTCAGAGTTCTCTCTCGCTGGGAACCGGACTTTCAACGATTTTTAAATTGGGGGATCGTATCAGTTTTAATATTAAAGGTACTCCAAACTATGGATTCAGTTTTTCTCAGGGATCTCTTTTTGGTGGCAATCTTTTCCGTTTTGATGGGAAAGGCCTCCTATTTATTGACGACCTTTTCGGATCTAACGCCCTTTCGCTTGGATATCATTTCGATTACAGAAAATACAGAATAGAAGGGAATTTGAACGATTATGATTATACTTCGCA
>CAYRDO010000438.1:0-1503 GCA_964422985.1 uncultured Rhodohalobacter sp.
CAAATTTATGACTAAATACTATGCTTAGATTCTTCCGCACCATCCGAAAAAAACTTATGGAACAGAATAAAGTTCGTACCTATCTGCTTTATGCCATTGGAGAAATTCTACTTGTGGTAATCGGGATTTTGATTGCCTTGCAGGTGAATACTTGGAATGAGAACAGAAAAGTCACTAATGAAGAGCAGGCGATTCTGGTCCGTTTGCTTGAAGATCTTGAATTGGCCAAGATTCAGTCTCAACAGTTTATTGAACGAGAGAATGAGGATATTCAAAGACTCACACTTGCCCTGGGAAGTCAACAAGAACTGACTGAGATCGTTCAGCAGCCCAATCAGAATCAGGTTTTTTACGCTGCTGTCTGGGACCTGTCTTTTGATGTACCCGTCATTATCACCTACACAGATCTGCAGAATTCAGGGGATACCGGAAAGATTCGAAATTCCAGGCTACGGAACAGACTTTCTGAAATGGGGCTCAAAATTCTGATGCTGGAATCCATAATCGGTGACCGGCTGTCTGTTCACCAAAATCGTATTGACAACATTGTTGAATACGAACTTAATTTTTTACCGATGTTGGCTGCCGACAAAAATCTGACTACTATTCACCCTGGCGAACCCAATAATTATATCCAAATAATGCAAAAACCCAATGTTAGAAATCTGTTGGGCATTAAGCTTGATCTAACAATTTTGGTTCTGAATTTGCGGGAATCCCTTGACCGGGAACTGGCTCAGGTAATTGAAATGGTTCAATCAGAAATAAATTGAAGAATAGCTCATGAAACTAAGTCAACAACAGATTAAAAAGGGTTTAGCATGGATGCTGTGAGAAAAAATTTATTGGAAGAAAGTTATGATCGCATCATAAATGTGGGCTTCTGTATCATACCGTACGAGGATTTGTCGGATATCATCGACATCAATCCGGTGGTTTTTGGTACGACAAAAGATGAAAAAATCTTTTCGATTGAAGAGGTCGATGCACTCTTCAAATCTCAGTTTGAACAGATGGGCAACATGAAACCCGCCCTTGACCGTAAGCGAATTGCCACACGAATATCACCCGATGGCAACCATGGGTTTATCGTAGAAGAGATTACTCTTACTCTATCCTCCCCCGAAGAAACCAACACCATCTTTTTGCGGGCCAGCTGCGTGATGGAATACGTTGAAAATAGGTGGAAACTCACCCACTGGCACACTTCTACTCCGGTGGATACGGAAAATGATCACTGGCATCAGGAAGAATGGAAACGGGAGAATGAGAAGCTTCAAAAGCTAGTTGATGAGCAGACAGCCGATCTTCACGGCAAGAACAGAGAATTGAAAATTGAAGCTGCCCTGGAGCGCATCCGTGCACAAGCCACGGCCATGAAGGAATCATCCGATCTGCTCGATATTGTGGTCACCATGCGAACGGAGTTTGTCAATCTGGGTCATGAGGCCCATTACTTCTGGCACATGCGTTGGCTGCCTGAAAAATATGAAAAGGCAATGA